>CAYWHL010000120.1:0-6981 GCA_964457995.1 uncultured Methanoregula sp.
CGTTAGTATGTACAGCGCCAAACAACATCTTCTTTTTGACACTGTGCGCCATCCGGACCGATCGAGAAATCACGCTCATAGGGAGGGAGGTCTCTTTTTCGACGGCATGCACCAGCATGTCTGAATGAACATTCTTCCCACAGTAGACGCGGAAATGGTGGCCGAACTTATAGCCTGTCCGCGGGGTGAAATTGTGCCCCCTGAGTTCTGTATAGACCTTGTCCTTCTCCGCAAGTTCCGCATCGGTCTCACCGGCAAGTGCAAAATATTCCTCTTTACCAACGGTAACACTATCCTTTTTGAGTACAATAATTCCTTTGCCCATCAGATATAGCAGTTCAACAGGAGCAAGCATAAGACGTTCATCATCAAGCCGTTTGCCAAATCCTGATCGTTCAAGATCCGAATGGGGTGCCGCCAGCACCATCGCTGATTTTCCTACCATCAATGCTTCATGAGCCATTCCATCAGGTGTATGATTGCAGGGTTCAGCCAGTTTCTGGAGTTTAATCTCATAATATGTCAGCTCTTCTTCGTCATCGACCACAGCGAGAACATACTGCTTTCGCATATTTCTTGAGACCACAACCTCCTCTATAAGTTTTACAAACCGGATCGGGTCACGTTCTGACAGGACCCGGACAAGGTAGAGCGATTCACCAGTACCGGGTTTTTCACCACGTTTAAAAACCCGGAAATCGTGTGGACCTGCCTGCACAACATAACCCCGTTCGCGCAAATCCCGGTAAACCATAAAACTGCGAAGAAAACCGGGCCGGTCTGCAAACTCAGAAAACAGTGAGTTGAAGGTGTACCCGGAAACTTCGATCTTATGACGGTGGAGTAGATACAGGGCCTCCTGGTCTGAGAGTTTCACTCCGTCATGTTCCAGACGCCCGTAACCACTTTGTTCATAGAGTATACGCCCCTCTTTTCCCACACGCACGACGGTGCCGTCAAACGTTGCCTTCACTACCGGATCTATTGTGTGTTAATGATAATAAGAGCACGGGAAATAGTCGAAAAAGAACTGCGCTTATTATAAAAAAGTTACTGGTTCTCTTTACACAAGGATTTTTTTTGCCAGAAAGTGAACGATCCACATGCAGACATAAAATTTTACTCAAATCGGTGGATTTGGTTTTCGTGCTATCCAAAGTTTATGACAGGGGGGGTCGATTGATGTATGAACACACCAGCCAGAGTGAATTATCCGGCAAGTTCCCGCACCTTTGCGATATTTCCGGCATCGTCACGCCGGTTATCAATGGGTGTCTCGCAGACAAGCGGGAGAGCAGCAAAATCAGGATGATGAAGGAGAAGCCGGAACCCGTCCTCTCCGATAAATCCCATACCGATATGCTCATGCCGGTCCAGGCCGCTCCCCAGGTCCCCCTTTGTATCATTCAGATGGATAATTTTGAGGTTATTGATGCCAATCTGCTCATCAAACTGTAGTAAGGTTTCCCTGATACCCGATTCTGTGCGGAGCTCATAGCCCGCAGCAAACGCATGACACGTGTCGAAACAGACACCGATACGATTTTGATTTTCAAGTCCGTCCATGATCCCCCTGATATGTTCGAAGCTGCTTCCCACACTGTTCTTCTCGCCAGCGGTGTTTTCTAAAAGCAGCATCACAGAATTATCAGACTCTTTCAGTGCTGTATTTATCGCCCTGATGACCCGGGCCCTGCCTCCGGCAATCCCGTCTCCAAGGTGATGCCCGAGATGGGTAACAAGATAGGGAATGCCAAGCTGTTCGCACCGGTCAAGTTCAGTAGTGAGATCTGCAATCGATTTATTGTAGATATCCGATTTGGGGGATGCAAGGTTCGGGAGATAAGGCATATGATCAACAGGAATGAGATTACTTGACCGGATTTTCGATCTGAATGTATCGCAGGATTCTTCGGAAAGAGGTATAACTCTCCACCCCCGTGGGTTGCGCGAGAACATCTGGAAGACATCGCACCCGGCTTTTTTTGCCCGGTCAACAGCGAGGTCAAGAGATCCAGCGATTGAAACATGGACTCCGACTTTTATCATGAAGGTCATCTCCGCTGCACTACTATCATCTGATAATCATTCGGGTGCAAAAGATATTAGGAGATTGTGTCTGGGTAATAAAATGAATCATTATCATCAGCAGGTCACATGCATCACTGCTGCAAAGCTCCGTTTTTCATTTTGAATCAGTTCAAGGACCACAGGAGTCGGTTTCACAAAAGAGTCAAATTGTTCAATGGGGAGGAGCGCACCGGGGTAAGCGGGAGGTTCCCATATTGTCCGGTACCAATATAGACAGCCTCCGGGCGTTCATTGTGAAGAAATTCCAGTTCAGTACCGGATAGCGGCGTGTGCCCGTTGTGATCCTTCTGAACCGATCAATGAAACCGGTCAATTCCTCCTGGATTTTCCATGATTAAATGAATGCAAATTCGGATAGATAAAGAAGAATCCACAGGATCTGAACATTTTTACTGTGCTAACAACAATCCGATACCATGAAGATTACCTTTCTGGGCACTAACGGATGGTACGACACCGTGACCGGTAATACATGCTCAGTCCTGATCCAATCCGAAGAGTATGATATTATTCTCGATGCGGGGAATGGAATTGCAAAAGCGGACCGGTACATCACCCAGCAGAAACCCGTATTCCTGTTTATCAGTCATCTCCATATCGACCACATTGCCGGGCTGCACACGCTCGCCAAGTTCAGGTTAAAAAACGGCTTGCAGATCTTCACCCGGAAAGGGAGTGTGACAGATCTTAATGCATTTGTCCGGGAACCGTTTACCGTGCCGTTTGCCGATCTTCCCTATCCGGTAAAGATCGTTGAACTGGAAAAAGGCAGGCATTCCGTTCCCTTCTCGGTTGAGTGCCTCCCGCTCGTCCATCCTGTACCCTGTTTTGGGTACCGGCTGGAAATTGACGGGAAGGCGATCACCTACTGTACCGATACCGGGGTCTGCGACAACGCGATTATACTCGGGCGGGATGCAGATCTCCTCATCACCGAGTGCGGGCTCAAACCCGGCGATGAAAGCCCGGGCTGGCCACACCTCAACCCGGAAAACGCGATCCATATTGCGCGGCAGGCGCACGCAAAACGTCTTGCTCTCATGCATTTCGGTGCAGAAGTATACCAGACACTGGGGGAACGACTCGAGCTCCAGCAGAGGTACGAGAAAGAATGGCCGGATCTTATCGTTGCAACCGATGACCTGGCAATTACCATATAACAGGAAAAATTTTAAAAAAAGAAACCTATTCTTCCAGTTTTTTCATCAGCCATGCCATGTTGGCACCCAGCGTCTTCATTGTCAAAATTCCCTCGTAATCACTATTCACATCGCCGGGTGAAAGGCCGATGCCAATATTCCAGTAGGAAGAACCCGGAACCACCATCTGGTTTATGAAAAAGAAGTGGTTGATGGTATCAAATGCGTGGATTGCACCACCCCTTCGCATAGCGATAACCCCGGCACCAACTTTTCGTTTGAACATGTCCTGGTTTGCCTTTGCCACAAAGCCTGACCTGTCGATCAAAGCCTTTATTTCCGGTGAGACATCTGCAAAATATGTTGGTGATGCAAGGATGATCCCGTCAGCTTCCAGCATCTTTTCGATACAGTCATTGGCGACATCCCCTTTGACCGCGCATCGCCTATCCTGATTCTCAAAACATTTTCCGCAGGCAGTACACCCCCGGATTTTTTTTCCTGCCAAATGCACGAGCTCGGTTTTTATACCCTCTTTTTTCAGCTCCTTAAATACCGTATTAACAAGGATCGCAGTGTTCCCATCCTTGCGCGCACTACCGTTAAATGCAACAACTTTCATTTCACACCATTACTAACCCATTTTCCTCGTCCTAGATAAAAAAATCGTTGGAAATCTCATGTCAGGTAAAAAATATACCTTCCTCATAGCGCCATCTTATGAACCCTCACACCAAATGGTGGTGCGATATGAATACTCGTATGCAATTTTCCGATTTTCACCTCTCGCGTGAAATCGGTAAAGCAATAGAAGATATGGGCTTTGAAGAGCCTACACCCATCCAGGCACTCGCTATCCCCCTCATCCAGGCCGGGCGTGATGTGACCGCCCAGGCACAAACAGGTACAGGAAAAACAGCCGCATTCGGCATTCCCATTATTGAGAAAATTGATGCAACACACAGAACTGTCCAGGCAATTGTACTCTGCCCGACGCGTGAACTTGCGATCCAGATAGCAGAAGAGTTCTCTGAACTCCTTTCGCATCTCCAGCGTATTTCGGTGCTTCCGGTATACGGCGGGCAACCGATCGACCGCCAGTTGCGTGCGCTCCATACAGGTGTCAATATCGTGATTGGCACGCCGGGTCGGGTGATGGACCATCTCAGACGCCGTACGCTCTCACTCGATGAGGTATCAACTGTAGTTCTCGACGAAGCAGACCAGATGCTTGACATGGGATTCCGTGACGATATTGAACTGATCTTAAAAAAAATCCCGCAGAAACGCCAGACCCTTCTCTTCTCAGCAACACTTCCGCAGCCAATCATTGATATTTCCAAACGGTTCATGAATAAACCTGAGTTTGTCAAGGTTGAGTATGATGATCTGATCGTTCCGCAGATCGAACAATCGTATATTGAGGTTAAAGAGCGTGAAAAGCTCGATGTACTCTGCCGGCTAATCGATATCGCTGACCCGCACCTTTCGATTATATTCTGTAACACCAAACGCAGGGCAGAGGAACTCGCCGGGAAGATCAAGGCGCGGGGGTACCGTGCGGAGGAGCTCCATGGCGACATGAAGCAGTCACAGCGTGACCGGGTGATGAACGGGTTCCGGAAAGGTTCGATCGAGATACTGGTCGCAACCGATGTCGCAGCACGGGGTATTGACGTGGAAGATGTTGATATGATCATCAACTTCGATGTGCCTCAGGATGTAGAATATTACGTCCACCGTATCGGGCGGACGGGCAGGGCAGGCAAGAGTGGCAGGGCAGTAACTTTTGTCGCACCCAAGGATTTTACCAAACTCCGTGAGATCCAGCATTACGCAAAAATCCAGATCCCCCGAATGCCAATACCAACGCAGACTGATGTGGCAGAAACACGTACCCGTACGATGCTCGAAAAGGTGCGTGAGATTATTGAGGCGGGAGGAGTGGAACCTTATATCCGTATCATCGAGCATGAGACCGAAGGTGACCTCAGTACTATTGATATTGCTGCGGCACTCCTTAAGATGCAGATGGAGCAGGGCAGTGAGCAAGTACCAGAGAAGCGGGCAGAGATAGATTTCGCTGACACAGGAGCAGAAGCTGGTATGGTCAGGTTCTTTCTCTCCGTGGGCAGGATGCATAACGTTGCACCAAAAGACATCGTCGGTGCGATTGCAGGTGAGACTGGCATCCCGGGAAAATCCATCGGTGCGATACGGATCCTTGACTCCTATTCCTTTGTCGAGGTACCCCGTGAGCACGCAACCGAAGTCTATACTATCATGAAAGAACGGACGATCCGGAACCAGCCAACCGGGATAGAACCGGCATCAGGAAAACGGGCGTAATCATACGTTTCTTATGATTTTTCTTTTTTTTTTAGATCTCCCCTGCAAGCGCGTTCTGAAACGGTGCCATATCACTCCAGAAGGGAGTATATGCCATAATGCTGTTTTAGAACAATACCAGCATCTCCGGGCACAATCATCATATACCCACCCGCGCAAAACTCCCGTATGAAAAAGATCGTGATTGTTATATCAGCACTTGTGCTCTGCACGGTTCTTGTACTGGCCGCCGGGTGCACACAAACTGCACCCCCGGTAACACCAACTCCTTCGCCCACCGCAACCACAGCCGCAGCAACGCCAACCGCATCGTCAACACCTGTTTCTCTGACACCCGGGCCGACCCAGACCCTACCTGAAGCATGGAATGTCGAGGTTCAGGTCCAGAGCAACGGTTTTGCCCCGGATCCGCAGATAACCACTAGCGTGCGAGGCGGCAAAGGACTTAACTTTATCCAGCTGATTGAGGTCAGAGTTACCCGATCTGACGGCATAGTTGAAAACGGGAATCTTCCAAAACCACTGAAAGTCGGGGATTCCGTATCGTTAGCCAGCACTACGGCACCAGGATACGCTGACCGGATAGAAGTCTGGGCAACTACTCCCCAGGGAGACAGAGTTAAGATCTTCGATGACTACGTAGCATTCCGGACGTACAATTAGATCTTTTTTTCATTTTTTTACCTGTTCAATTGGATGCAGGTTATCCATACAGGGTACCCGTTCAGGAGAAAAAGGTGTCCCGGAATAAAAATACTCCACTACTGGTCACCTGCCATCAGGTATTCAGGTACTCCGATTATGCACAAAACCGATCCGGATCCTTGACGGTAGCTACAGTGTAATGAGGCTAAAAAAAATATCATAATTCTGTTCACGCTTTTTGTGTGACGCGAAAATAGCGATGTGAAAAAAGAGCCTGTGTGTCTGTGCGGAATCATGGCAACCTGATCACGTATCCTCGATACGGAGAGTCTCCCAGCTAACCGCTTTCTCCTCGATAGCCCGTTTAATCACCCGTTGAGTCCGGGTGAGGCTGGCTTTCCCTTTTTTCACATCCATAAACACAATCCGGATTGATTTTTTCTTATCATCTGAAACTTCAGTTAATCCATCAAATATAATGTAATCCACAGGAGAACCAATAAACCGTGCATCAGCAGGGTTGAATTAAAAACCGGGGGCCACAGGGGCCTGCTGTTCTGCAATTTTTCCTTTAAGGGTAGAGCGTGAACGGTTTACCAAAATCTTTTCTGATCTCGCACGCTGCTTCGAATTTCCACATCTCCAGTTCCACGCGGTACTTGTCTTCAATCGCAAAGATTTGAGCTTTAACGCAAAAAATCCCAGAATAAAACCGATGACAAGCGAAATGACTATGGGAAGGAGAAGGTCTTCAAAC
>CAYWHL010000121.1:0-6962 GCA_964457995.1 uncultured Methanoregula sp.
CCTTTGCAGCGGCGATGTTGCTGTTCTGGGCTTCCTGCCCGCGGTTCCGTGTCGTTCCCTGCCTGAGAATTATAATAGGCTGTCCGCCAAGTTGTTGTGACATTTCATTCCTGGTTTTTTTATTTTGTTGTTCATATTCCGGCAAAGCCGTTCATACACCTTGTTTCATACGCATCGCGGAGCCAAGGGTCCGGATACTCCGGATTCACGAGCGAGCCTTATCTATCGTGTAACTATTGCTAAAGACTGCGCCCTTCAGGTACCATGCCCGATTGGTGAGAACGTAATCAACCCGATTGGGCTGTTACAGCTTAATCCATCACTCTACCGTGATGGGCTAAAATTGCTTCGTGGCCTCATATGTTTATCTATGGTATGGGATGATTTTTGGCCAGCAGGGCAAAGGTTGTTGTGAACAGACCCGGACGGTTTCACCCTGATAACCGGTATTTCAGGACCTGCCCCGGTCCATCCGGCACACGATCGCCCCATCAAAAGGTCTATTAGCGGATATTTCGGCGCCCGGTTCGTGTCGGATCCAGCCAAACGGGGAAAAATATATATTTTCAGAAAATAATGGGCATCATTTTTCAAGAATAAGACATTTTTTTAAGGCCGGAACCTCCATTCTGGTTTAAGGGCTCCGACGAAGAAAAAGGGACAAGCGGGTTGCCCCTGCCGGATCGAAGCATCCGGTCAGCGGTAGTATGAATCCATATCAGGACTGCCATCTTTTGTTCCGGCCGGTTTTTCCAAGAGCCCTGCACCGGTTGAAGTACGTCTCGCCCCAGATCCACGGCTGGTAGGTGCAGCACATCTCGGGTTTCACCTGATGAATCCCGCAGATGTACCGCTCTTTTGCCACACGGCGCAGGAACGGGCAGACCGTGACGTACTCACCGGTGTCGGGATGGCGCATCTCGACAGAGACAATGTTCCCGAGGTCTTCGGTCAGGAGGTCGATACAGTTTACCGGTGTACTTTTCTCCATGAACGCGACAAACCAGCGCAGGATATCGGTCCGCCCCTGCTCCATCCAGACGTACACATCCGGTACTGTCGGCGCAATACCGGGGCCGAAGATCCGGCAGCAGAGTCCGCACTGCTCACAGGGCTCGTCTTCCGTTGTCAGGTCATCCATGGATTCCCATCCACTATTCATCTGTCATCTGGATAATGTTTTGCCGATACGCTCAGGCAACAACCGCTGCAGGGTTCCATGCGCCAGACCTGATCGCGGAGATCCCCCTTCTCACCATATGCATTTTTTTAGTTTGCCCGCCGCCGCTGTTCGAACCGCAGATGACGTTCAGCGATCCGCCGTCCCGTCCACAGACCGCTTCGTTTTTACGTTCCTGGTACCCACTACCTGGCGAGACACGGCCCGGATGCCGGACATCTGTCCCCCTTTTCCTTCCGGATATCCTTTGCGAGTTTTCCTGTACCCTTTCATCGCTTTTGCTTATAACCGGATCAGGCCAATCGCAGACTTCTCCTGTTCAAACAGCATTGATTTGCCCACGCCAAAATAAACTGATCGGGGACACCGTTGTATTCGGCAGATCTAAAACTAAGTAAAAGGGTTATGGCCACGGGTTCACAACCCGGCCCGGCTTCAGGTAGCCCGGAATACGCGGTCACCATCATGGACCCGGTGGATCATCCTGATGCCGATGTCCTGTCCCTTCTCTGCCTCTGTAATAGGACGGTGCTCGATCTCCATCGATGTCACGGGCTGGTAGAAGTCCTCGTGCGGCCCACTGATATGGATGGTATCCCCTTTCTCAATGTGCCCCTCGATGACGACCGCGGCGACACCGATCTTCGGGTAGTAATGTATCACTTTTCCAATCATGATCTCCATCGTTCAGAACCTCCTGCACGAAACTGATACCGGGTTTGGCACCATAAATCTTTTCCTGCCGGCATTCCCTGTGCCAGACGCAGTTCTGATGCTCTCTTCGTATCCCCTCGACTGGTGAAACCGGGTCATCCTGTAGAGATTCTGGTAAAAACCGCCTGATGATTAAACGGGCGGGCACGTCTTCCCTTACCATCATCCGTTCTCATGTCCTTGTATCGGCCCCTTGTTTCACCCGCCATTTTGTCGTACCGGGCGGTTCAATGCACGAATATGAAGTTCTTGAACTGCCAGACATCATCATAATCAAAGTCATTGTTCGGGTTCTCCTGGAACAGCACGGTCCGGTCTCTTAAGGGTGTCCAGTCAGAAGGACCGGAATAGAACCGGCCAAGGTACGGTTTTGCAATCCCGAGCACATACTCGTGGGGGAGGTCATCGGGAAGGCAGAACCCCTTTTTCGGGTTCTCTATCATCCACATCACAGCCGCAACAGCCCCGATCGCAACCTGCACGGTAGTGGCATTCTGCCCGGGCGCACGCTGTCTGGCCTCGTCAATCGAGAGGATACTCCCCGTCCACCATGAACAGTACGGGTGCCCCATCAGGAGAGCTCCGAAGATATCGGCACCCGAAATGATCTCCGGGTCATTGATGATCCGGAGCGATGGCTGCAGGACGTAGTTCCTGCTCCGGAGTTCGTGCAGCGATGCGATCGTTGCGTCACAGGGCATATATGCGTACAGGACGGTTGGCCGGTAGAAAACCCTGCCATTTTTTTTCACCGTCAGGCTGTCAGAGATGCCGAATGCTTCGCCATGCTGGATGAGCATCCCTACGATCTCCTGGTCAGGAACCCATGACCGGACCCACATGTTGATGCCAGGCCTTGCAATGATGATCTCGTTCTTCGGCCCGGTCGTGGGAAAATGCGCCTGCCCGGGCAGCTCTTTCTCATGGGTGCCCCATCCCATCTCGGCGGGGGCGATGCCTTCGTCCAGCAGCCCTTCAATGCACCACGTCCCGACAAACTCGCCTTCCTGTTTTGGAGAGAGGGAAACCTGCGTGTCGCGCTCCGAGCAGTGGATGACTTTTATGCCGGCTTCCATGGCAATCCTGCCAAAGTCCCCGTCACGTATAAGGGTCATCATCCTGTCCGGGTCCGGAGCGATACCATCAGCTATCATCCTTTGTGCGATATCGCAGAGCCCCTGTTTTGTAAAGTGCGAGATCAGGCCCGGGTTGGCGCCGTGGTCAACAACACAGGTTGGAGCATCGTGCCAGTCTCTCGTGAGCTCGAGCAGCTTCATCTGCCGGTTATAGAGGGTCTTCTCGTACAGGCCTGCACTGACGTGCTCTCCCAGCGCGTCCCAGACTTCGATTGACGTGTTTACGTACATGACATCATGGTCATGGCACCATTGCAGAATATCACAACAGTCGATGTTCCATGCAACATCGATCACCATGTCACCGGGTGAAAGGTGCGCGGAGAGGACATCGTCAAGGTTTTCCGGTGTAATTTTTATCCGGAGGAACCGGAGGCCCTGCGCGGCCCATGACGCCAGTTCCTCTTCCTTGTCAAGAGCATCGACGACAGTAATACGATCAACCGGGATGGCAACGTGCTTAAGAAGGATGGGGAGCATGCACCGTGCAACGGAACCATACCCGATAATAAGAACCTTGTTGGTAAACTCCACATCCATGGCTTGAGTTATACGTCCCGACACACGAAATAATTTTTGAGTTTTGTCCCGTGATTTATGGCAGGGTACTGAGATGGATCCGGGTACTGAGATGGATCCGGGTCCATGGAGCTGCCGGTATTATGGCGTGCAGGATATATGCGGAAATTTTATTATATTTTTAAATTCGTCAATTCAACTATGCAGGAACCGGGCTGTCATGAAAATTATCCAACTATTGTTGTTATAGTATCAAATCTTGTATCACTCATGATCTATGGTATTGGCGCATATATCCTGTACAAGTTCAGTCTCATCTGGGTCATATGGTATGTACTTTTCATTCTTCTCCTTGAATACCGGCTGCTGAGCAGACATTGTGTGGACTGTTATTATTACAAAAAAACCTGTGCTTTTTTAGAAAGGTTATGTCAGTTCAGTATTTTTTCCCAAAGGCCAGCCGTAGCAGTTCAATCAAAAAAAGATCACGCGGAAAGATATTATCCCTGATTTTTTGGTGTTTATAATTCCCATTCTTGCAGGCATACTGCTCCTTATACAGCAGTTCACGTGGATTGTCCTCAGTCTCATCATAGCCCTCTTCCTCCTGGGTTTCTTCGGTAATGCTCTTGTGAGAGGACAACTGGCCTGCAGGTATTGTAAACAGAAGGAGACCGGTTGTCCGGCTGTGCAATTGTTCGATACAACAAAAAATACATAAACATTCACCGGACCATCATCCGGGGCCCCGAATGGTGTCATGCCCCTCCTGGCTTTGGAGGATATGTCCGGTGTTTGTGAATGATGCCTGCCAGCCGTCCGGGATAAGGGGACAACCTGTGGTCATTTCGTTCTTTTGTTTTCCACAACTCACTGTGATGTTTCTGATCGGGAGGGTGAGAAACCCAGTACTCTGGTAATTTCCGCTTACGGTATGGATGTCCCCTACCCAGAAATCCAAAATGCGTCATACCACATGATATCGCTTATATCCGGATAGCACCGGCAATTTGCGTGAACGGAACTCATTACCTGATATATTCCTGCAGGATAAATTCCGGGGTGCATTTTTAAGTTTTTTTAAAAATTTAACGACAATACGCAACTATATCACCAGAAAAAGCTAATATAGATGAGAAATAAAAGAAAGGAGACGAGAATGGGACATATACGTACAGATTCGACGCGGAGATACCAGTGCGCCCACTTCATCTGTGCCTATATGATCCAGAAAAAAATTTCCCGGGCTGTTGTAACGGCACGGGAAATTGCCTTGTTTCATCACCTGTCAGGTAAATCTTCCCAGTCGATCAGTGCAATGCTGAATTTTCTCTACACCAACCGCATCCGGGAAACCCGTTTTGGATTTTACATCAGGGGAACATCACCTTTCAGGAAATGCGATTATCCCCACCATTACGCGATAGAACTTATTGATGAGGCACGGGGGCTGCTCTGATGATTCCCGCCAACAGCGTGGTAAAAAAACACCGTTGATGTACCTTTCGGCAGATTTTTTTGCCCGGTAATTGCAAAAGGGGTATCCGGAAGGAAATCATGACACACCAGGCGGGAATGGCTCACCAGGAAGACGATAGGAGTTCCCAATCGTATGATTTCATAAAAAGCCCATCCGGTATGGGAGAAGTATGGGTTCCGGATTGGTGTTGCGGCAGCATGCACCTGCCTTCTCTGGTTTTTTATGTCCGGTCCTGTAAGATCCCGGGTCGGAGAGTAAAAGCGGCAGGTTTTCCCTGATGAGAGAACCGGGTATTCACCCTGTATTCCCGCACGCCCCTCCTCGTGTTGGAACATTAAAAGAAGGCCCCTTTTTGATCGGAAGGATACGGAGCTTATTTTTATTATCTGCAATTCACATGGGAAGACACCGGTGAATATCCCGGTCTTTGGTTCATGCGGGGGGTGATCACCGTGAAATGTTTCCGGCAGTGCAAACACGATGCATCCCGGGTTTCCTTGTAATGATCCCGGGGGGTTTTGTTGACGATACTATTCTCAGAGTTGCACAGAGGGCAGGTGAACCGGATAACATAGCCGGATCTCGTACCCATAATATCAGGTTTTATGGAATGTTTTATCATTGAAGTACTCGGTCTTGTTTTTCTTAGATTAAACGAACCCGATCTCAATGGGAAATCCGGTCCTCCATACAGGGAGGGTTTTGAAGGATAGTGGGAGGTGAGGTCCTTTGCCCGGCGGTTCCGGGCGGTACTGGTATCAAAACCGTGTATGAGTGTAGTACTATAGGCGGGTATAGCGTATAGAATGATTGGTGGGGACACCGCATGATACCACAGACACGGCTTGAAACGGGCGATACGTTACAGAAATGGAGTTCTTCTTTTTTAGAAGAACCCGAGGGGAAAAATTGAAAACTCCCCCCGGTTGATTATTCCATCAGAGTGGCATGTATGAAATATTTCGATGTCGACAGGATTTACAAAAAAGTACCGCTGGATAAAATCCCGTGGAATAATGAGACCCCTCCGGATGCACTTGTCGAACTTGTACAGGACGGGAAAGTCCGGCCATGCAGGACTATTGATCTCGGGTGCGGTGCAGGTAACTATGCGATATACCTGGCAGGTCTCGGGTTTGATGTAACCGGTGTCGACAGTTCTCCTTCAGCAATAAAAATCGCAGGAGAAAATGCAACAAAACGGGGAGTCCGGTGCAGGTTTATTGTCGCTGATCTCCTTGGCGATCTGCATGAAGTGAACGACACGTTTGACTTTGCCTTTGACTGGGAATTCCTGCATCATATATTCCCGGAAGACCAAAAGACCTATATCAAAAATGTGTATAAAATCCTCAGGCCCGGAGCAACCTACTTTTCCGTTTGTTTCAGTGAGAAAGACTCCCAGTTTGGCGGAAGTGGAAAATACCGAAAGACTCAGATAGGGACAACCCTGTATTTCTCATCAGAATCCGAATTGCGGGAACTCGTTTCCTCGTATTTCACAATCAGGGAATTAAAAACCATTGAAGTCAGCGGCAGGTATGGTCCGCATTGTGCAGCCTATGTGCTGTCTGAACGATGCTGAATTCTTTTGATGTGGTAAGTTTTACTCAACGGGGCACAAGCCCGTACGGTCTTCTGTCCGGGTTGAACACCGGCTGGCATAGAGATGGACCTGAAAGCAACGATGCAGGTTTCTTTTTTTCTTGATAAGGTGTAGCACGCGGCTCTTTTAATCGGGTTCGGGAGTAAAAAAAACAATTTTTTTATGAAATAATCCGGTATTACTACTTCCTGTACTTCTTCCCGGCCGAGAATGCCTTGTCGACTTGTTTTCCCACGTTAAAATAGGTGGCCTGGGCGTAAATGATGGGGTTGATCTTTGAGATATCCGGTTTCCCGTCAGTCACACATAACGTGTCGGCATGGATCT
>CAYWHL010000122.1:0-6910 GCA_964457995.1 uncultured Methanoregula sp.
CAACCTTCTTGTCTTTGACAACAAGGTTGAAGCCGCAGCCGGTACCGCAATACGGACATGTGGTTGGTACGTACTTCAGTTCCATGTTCTAACCTCGAACAAAAAAAATTTAGTTTTACGCTATTTAAATATAGTGAATTTTGTGCCGAAAATGATTAATAGCGGTGGGTTCATAGAAGTATCCAAAAAACAGATAAAAATTCTCCTAATTAATCTGCCTTAAAAGTCAAACCATGTTAGTTGATATGTGGTATTGAATATTCATGGTACGCGCACGATATGAAACAACTACGCATTCCTCCCCTGCTGAAGGATATTGTCCAGAGCGGTCTTGTGGCATGTGATGGCATAGTTTTTGACAGCAGGGATGCGTGTCCCTGGTGTCATGGAAAATTATCCGGATATGATACGAAGAAAAAACAGTTTGCAATTATACAGGAAACCGATGAACTGCACCCGGTGCATGTTTTCGTCAAACGGTTCACCTGCCGTGAGTGCCACATGATCTGTTTTGCTGATGAACCATTCTACCCGGATACGAGGATCGGCTCTCCCCTTGTCGATCTCTGCAGAACACTCGGGGCAACAATGCCTTTCAATCGTGTAGCTGCAAATCTGCTGCATCTGGGAATAGTTATTGACCGTGGTACCGTACGGAACTATATGCACAGGTCATTTCCGGATATTCTCACAACGAATCTGTTTGGGATCAACCTTCCCCTGCCAGTACTATCACTTGCTGACCTGGCTACCCGGTTCGGAGAGGGGAGTCGCATCGCAGGGACAGAAGCGCTCGCTGCCTGTGGTTTCCCATCCGCATACCGGGCAGCGCCGAATCGTCTGCTTCCGCTGAAACAAGGGCAGGAGCGGAAGGAAGAGGAAAACAAAGAAAAACGGCAGGCCGATCATCCATAGTACTACGGTAACCACAAGCGATCCGATAAAAAGAATGAGGCTCATTTTCCACGGTTTCATCATACTGTCACCCTGCGGGAAAACGCGGGGGCCGATAAACCGCTGTTCCTGAAAGACCAATTCAGTAAAATCCCAGCCACTCTCAGGAATAGTTGCCCCGTAGTGCCACCTCCCGTACAGAAAATGCGGGCAGGGCATCAGCATACGATCCCAGTTCTTTTGTGAGGTCAGTTCCAGCCAGTTCTTTGGAAAACAGGTGTGCTCCAATGCCCGCGACAAGTATCTGCCGGGCAGCAGACTTTGCTAAAACACGCTGCACCTGATCGCAGATCAAACCCCGCTGTTTTTCCCAGAACTGTTCGGCGATCTGGTATGCACCATCTGTTCCGATCTCGTCAAGATCCGCACAGACCACACGGGCAAGCCGGCAAAGTGCTGCCGTTCCTGTTTTTTCTCTCTTATCCGGGGTATCACAGGTATACTGTGCAGGAGTGATGTGCCCCAGAACAAGATGCGCATCCGCGCTGGCAGCAAAATACTCAGAACTTACCGGGGTAGCCACCCTGTCAAGAGTTACCGATTGCAGCAGGGTAGCAATATTTCCCCTGAGCATTCCCGTATAGATAAGATACCCTTTCTGGAGCCGCAGAAAATCGGTAAGGCCCTTCAGTGATTCAAAGCGTGCTAACGGGACAATATCGGCAGTCGTGCTCCCGATATCGAGAAGAACTGCATCAGGATATTTAGCCCGAAGGTAATCTGCTGAGGCAAGCCAGTTGGCAGCGCCAAGCTCGGGTACTGCATAATCATGGAACAATCCGTCTGTTCCGTAAAAACGGGCAGAGTGAAACGCGTTCTTCACCGCATTCACAATAAAGGAGATACCCTCCATCCTGCTTTCAAAACAGTCAGCAAGTTCACCACTCATCACCACGGCCGCCGGGTCATCGGGTGCAGTGACATAGTGGTTCAGCAGAGTGGTGAGGGGAGATTTTTCCCACAGCGGGCAGTAATGGATGTGAGCACCATCGCCACTGACAACTTTTAGGTTTGCGCCCCCCACATCAATTCCTATCATACCTTTGAGACCTTTCCGTTCGTATCAAAACGGACACTTCCTGCCAGATGCACCTGATCCGGACCTCCCCCTTTCGAGGCTGCAACAAGAATATCAGCAATCTCTTCTTTCATGCAGGCCGTGATACCGACAACGCTGGTGGTAATCCGCGGGTTCACATCAACAACATATACCCGATCGGCAACCACCATATCAACCCCACAATATCCCTGGCACCCGAGCACCTCTGCCACTTTATTGGCCACCGCAATAATTTCTCTTTCGCGTGCAGGATGTACCGGTGTCTCCCCGCCCCGATAATGAAATACTCCGTCACTTCCAATTTCAATGTTCTGCCGGTTCACTGCAAGCACCAGCGGGGGTTTTCCTGAGAAATACAGACACGCATCACCAACTACCCGGCTTGCCACAATGCTTACGGACACGTGCTCTCCCTCAATATACTCTTGTGAGAATTCATCCTTGTTGGGTACACCATCTGATATTCTCACACCCTGCGTACCGCAACCCTTCAGCGGTTTAATCACCTTTTTACCTTGGGACACTTCCGCTGGTACAGGCACACCGTGCGATCGCAGTACCTTTTCTGTCTGCACCTTATTGGCACACAAGGCAGCTGTCATAAAACCACACCCGAGGTTATGGGTGTGCTGCTCAAGGATCTGCGTGTACCGCGCAAGCAGGTGGTCTGGTGCGACCACCAGCCCCATATCAGACGATGGGGCCAGGCGGTCTATTTCCGCACCAAGATCCCCTGTACCGGGCAACACGACATCGTACCCGCAGCGCTCAAAACTCTGCTTCAGCACGTGAAGCATTGCAGCACCTTCGGGAGCAAGTTGAGGATCGTGAAAGGTGGTATATTCGGCAAGCAGGACTTTCATTAAGGATCTGTTGGTGATAAGATCCTATTACGCTTCCCGATCGGTGTACTATTTGTGGGGGAATGTGTAACAACAATGCACATGAAACCATCAATCCTGCTGACAAATGATGATGGCATAAGTTCAGTCGGACTCTGGGCGGCCTACGAAGCCCTCTCACCAATTGCCGATGTAACAATTGTCGCACCGGCATCGCAGCAGAGCGCGGTTGGCAGGTCCATCTCGATCTTCGAACCCCTCAGGGTGAATAAAGTGACCATAGATGGCATATCAGCATATGCAGTTGCAGGAAAACCCACCGATGCTGTTATCATCGGGTTGTATGTCCTGAAGATCAACCCTGACCTGATAGTCAGCGGCGTCAACATTGGTGAGAACCTTTCTTATGAATCAATCATGACCTCAGGAACGGTCGGTGCAGCGCTTGAAGGTTCAAACCAGGGGACAAAAGCTATCGCTTTCTCATTGCAGGTAGAAGACCAGGGGGATAAGTTCGATGACCCCCGCACGCACCGGCAGAGCTTTGATGCAACCAAAAAAGTCGTGCACGACGTGGTTGCAGAGGTGCTCCGGCAGGGATTTACAAGAAATGCTGATGTCATAAATGTGAACATCCCCTCGGTAATAAAAGGAGGGTATGAGGTGACCCGGCTTGCGCGTAAACTCTTCTCAACCGGGGTTGAGCAGCGTTTCGATCCCCGCGGGCGCCCCTATTACTGGATTAACGGGCCGCTTGTCACTGACGCTGACGAGGGAACCGATGTTCACGCCATTCGCAAGGGAAATATCTCGGTAACCCCAATCACGCTGGATTGCACGGCTTTTTCTGCTTACGAAGATATGATGGTGATGTTCTCACGGCGCCCTTCACCGGTCTGACGAGTCGTTCTGTGACAGGGTAACCCTGCCGCTGCAGCTACATCATCATCCTTAATAAATACATCAGAGATATCTGAATTGAATGGACGAACAGGCTCAGACTGCTTCAAAGCGAGAGGCAGGGTACAGGGCGGCTGAATTGGTACAGCCGGGTATGGTGATAGGTCTTGGAACCGGTTCTACCGTTTTTTTTGCAATGGAACGATTAAAGGAACGGATCGCAGCCGGGCTGAAGATACAGGGAGTACCAACATCCCTCCAGGCTGCGATGAGGGCACGGGAATACGGGATTCCGCTGACCTCTCTTGACGAGTATCCGGAACCTGACCTTGCCATCGATGGTGCTGATCAGGTAGATCCAAAGTTCCGGCTTATCAAAGGGCGGGGAGCCGCCCATACCCGGGAGAAGTGCGTTGCAGACGCAGCAAAACAATTCATTGTCGTCATCGATGAATCCAAGCTGACGAAGCACCTCGACGCCCCGGTCCCCGTTGAGGTGATACCTTTTGCCGCAACGCCTGTAGTTGCCCGGCTGAAATTCATGGGGGGTTTGCCGGTTATCCGGCAGGGAGTAAAAAAGGACGGCCCGGTGATCACTGACAATGGCAATATTATTATTGACTGCAGCTTCGGCCGTATTGATTCACCGGAAAAACTGGAACAGGACCTTTGCAGAATACCCGGTATCGTTGAAAACGGGCTCTTTACCCAGTTTACAAAAAAGACACTGGTTATTTCCGGCACTGTAAAGGGAAGCCGGCTCCTGACATTAGCGGATGTAGTCCCGTAGCTTCTGGACAAGCGCGAGTTGGGTATTCGCTTCTTTCTTCTTCTCTTTTTCGATACTGTCCATAATTTCGTGAATTGGTCTGGCCAGCTCGTATATCTTAACCGGACGCCCCTTACTTTCTGCTTTGCTCTCCCTGCTGTTGATCCAGCTTTGTTCTAACAGGTACCGCATCGCAATGCTGACTTCCGGCTGGCGGAGATCTGTGCCACGTTCGATTGCTCTTGATGTAGCTTCGGGGGTGTTTGCCAGAAATACCAGCACCTTGGCAACATTTCTCTTGGTTCCTATCTCAATAAGGAGGTTTGCAAATTCTTCCTCTTTTTCAGTGAAATACATTACATTCTCTGTTCTCATGAATCACATCCGTTATATTTTCAATACCTAAACAAAACTAATTATCTAATTGATGATATATAGGCTCTTTTATTGTTTGTCATTAAGGCAATATATTATATATCACTCCAAAAAGATCACATCATAGATAAATAAGAAGGCAATATAAAAATATTTTATAAATAGGAACAGGCCGTAAAATATCAAATCAGACCAAGGCTGCGGAGATCTGATAATATTTTTACAACGGCTTTCTTCGCATCATCGGGTTCCTTGCCACCAGTGATGATCAATTTGCCAGAACCGAAGAGAAGAACCACTACTTTTGGATTGTCAAGGCGGTAAACGAGCCCGGGGAATTGTTCCGGTTCATATTCGATCTTATCGAGATTGAATCCTACTGCAATCTTGTTCAGATTAATTGGTGTCGCAAGATCGGCAGATGTCACAATATTCTGGATCTTGTATTCAAGTTCCTTGGGGATATCGATACCGAGTTCCCGCAGCTTATCTCCAAGAATATTCAGACCTTTACTTAAGCTGTCAATACTCTTTGCTCCCGTGAGTACCACTTTTCCTGAACCGAACACGAGAGCTGCAATTTTGGGATCCTGCATGCGGAGAACGACACCGGGGAATCTTTTTTTATTATACTCGGCACCAGGTATCTTTGATGCTATCTCGGGTAAATCAAGGTAATCAGTTACCTTTGCGGAGGCAACAATGTTTTCTATCTTGAGAGAGTCCTCTGGCCTGACCTTCATATTTATAAATGCCACAAAACAGTATTTAAAAAGTTGGGTGAGAATTCCGGATTCAATTCATTCTTCAAGGGTCGAAACATCCCCGGGATCCATACCCATCTCTTTTGCCTTGAGCACCCGTCGCATAATTTTTCCACTCCGTGTCTTTGGCAGGGATGTTACAAACTCAATTTCTGAAGGCATGGCAATCGGTCCCAGAGTTATTCTCACATGATACAGGAGTTCATTTTTCAGCCGATCGCTTGGTGAGTGACTGATACGAAGGATGACAAATGCTTTGATGATGTTACCTTTCACTGGATCAGGTTTCCCGATTACCGCTGCCTCAGCAACAGCCTGGTGTGAAACAAGCGCGCTCTCGACTTCGGCAGTTCCAATATTATGCCCTGCTACTACTATCAGATCATCTGCACGCCCGAGTACCATAATATAACCATCCTCGTTCTTTACAGCAAGGTCACCAACGGCATAGCAGCCGGGGATCGTGTTCCAGTACTTCCGGTACCGCTCATCATCATTGTATACCGTCCTGAGCATGGAAGGCCAAGGCTCCCGTATAACAAGGAACCCCCCGGTACCTGGCGGTACCGGCTTTCCCTCTTTATTCACGACATCCGCGATTATCCCGGGAATAGCTTTTCCTGCAAAACCCGGAATCATCGGTTCGCCCACCATGGTCGTGATCATATGCATACCGGTTTCGGTCTGCCACCATGTATCAACAACAGGGCACTGATTCTTGCCAATTACACGATAAAACCACTCAAATGCTTCCGGATTCAGCGGTTCCCCGACAGATCCGAGAATGCGTAATGTGCTCAGGTTACATGAATCCGGCCATTCCTCGCCAAGCTTCATAAACATTCGGATAGCAGTCGGTGCAGTATACAGGATCGTAACACCAAACTCCTCCACCATCCGCCACCAGACTGCAGCGTCAGGAAAGTCAGGTGTGCCTTCAGTGAGGACAATTGTCGCACCCATTGCAAGAGGACCATAGACAACATAGGAGTGCCCGGTGATCCATCCAGGATCAGCAGTACACCAGTACACATCGTTCTCTTTTATATCAAAGACATATTTCGTGGTATAGTAGGTACCAACCATATAGCCACCACAGGTATGAACAATACCTTTGGGAGCACCTGTCGATCCACTTGTGTAGAGAATGAAAAGCGGGTCCTCGGCATCCATCACTTCGGGTTCACAATCCTGAGCGACATCCTTGATCAAATCGTAATAGTCGACCTCCATCTCATGATGAATC
>CAYWHL010000123.1:0-6812 GCA_964457995.1 uncultured Methanoregula sp.
CAGGGACATGACATCATCCGGACATGGGCATTCTATACGATCCTGCGTTCTGTTGCACTCACAGGCTCAAAACCGTGGGAAGAAATTCTCATCAACGGTATGGTCCTGGGTGAGGACGGATTCAAGATGAGTAAGAGCCGGGGCAATATTATCGTGCCCGAAGAAATTCTTCAGAAGTATGGCGCCGATGCACTCCGCCAATGGGCTGCGATGGGGGCGGCAACAGGTTCTGATATTATGTTTAACTGGAACGATGTTATTGCCGCATCCAGGTTTCAGACGAAGATGTGGAACATCGCCAGGTTTGTCCTGATCCAGATTAAGAAGGAAGGTTTTGAACAGAACGCACCAGTTACTGCACTTGCCGACAGGTGGCTGCTTGTGCGTCTTTCAGATACTATCCAGCAGGTAAGTACCGCGATGGAGTGCTATCAGTTTGACACGGCTCTCAAGACTATCAGGGAGTTCGCGTGGGATACTCTTGCTGATAATTATATAGAGTTGGTCAAGGGCAGGTTATATACTGGCGATGCCTCCCGGAAAAGTGCTCTCCTTGTACTTCATACAGCATTTGATGCGATCTGCAAAATGCTCGCGCCATTCACCCCCTACTTTGCTGAAGAGTGTTATTTCTCCCTGAAGAGAGACGCAAGCGTCCACAAGCAGCCCTGGGTCTCCTTCACGTATGACGACGAAGAAGCAAGGATTGAGGGCAACATGCTGGTACAGGTAGTAGCAGAAATCCGAAAATATAAGCATGATACTGGAAGAGCACTCAATGCTCCGCTTGGAAAAGTTACGATCTATGCATCGCACACAATAAACGATGAAGGCGATACCGGGCGCACTATTAATGCGGATATCCACTGGCGCACGGATACAGCTAAACTTGATCGGGTGATCAGTGATATCGATTTTAACCGTGCAGTGGTAGGACCGGTGTTCCGTAACCAGGCCATGGCTTTTATGACAGCAATAAAAGCGCTTCCTCAAGAACAACTGATAAATCCACCGGAAACAATCAGCCTGGAAGGCTCTGAAGTAAGGATACCTGAAAATTCGTTTACCCCGAAATATTCCTATATTGAAGAAGGGGCAAAGGTAGACGTGATCACAATCGGCGACGTAATAGTGACGATCGCAAAATCTGTCTGATTGAATCAGCGACAAAAATCGCTATTTCATCTTTTTCTTTCATCGCATCCACAATAATAAACCGTGAAGGATCTGCACGGGCGAATTCAAGATAATTATGCTGAACTTTTTCGAGAACGTCGCTCTTCTCGAAATGCTCGCGTTCATTGTTGGGTTTAAGACGGGCAAGGGCTGCATCAACGGGCAGCACGCACAGGAAGGTTTTATCCGGTACTATCGACCATCCGTTATGCATTGCCCGCAGCCATTCCTCAGGTTTTGGAATCACTCCTCGGAGGGTAACGGCCTGATAGGCGTACCGGCTATCGCTGTATCTGTCAGAAATTACCAGTTTTCCGTCCGCCAGCGCAGGTCTGATAATTTTTGCGAGATGAGCTGCATGGTCAGCAACAAAGAGAGTCGCCTCGGTTACAGGATCAATTTGTTCTGCAATCGCCCGTCGTACTGACTCTCCAACCCATGTCGCTCCCGGTTCACGGGTAAAGACCGGGTCAAGATCGGCAAGTAATTCCTGCAACTCCAGGTGCAGTGTACTCTTCCCGCTCCCATCGATACCCTCCAGGGTAATTAACAACAACATCCCCTCCTTATCCATTCAATCGGTATTACTCCCATATGTAAGGAAGTGCTGATGATGGCTCCGTCAAATCCTGAATCCCTGATGATTTCGAGATCTTCAATTGTAGACACACCCCCGCCATAAAAAAGTTGCCGGTCATAGGCTCTGCGCATTTTTTTTAATGTTCGTCGATCAATTCCGTGCTGTGTTCCGACAGCGCTGACATTGAGCAAAATACACCCATCAAAATCCCAGTGCTGTGCTGATACCAACACATCTGCCAGTGTTTTGCCAGAAGGTATGACCTTACCATCTTTTATATCGATACTGAGGATCCCTCCATGATACGCCGACAGATCAGTGCCAGCGGTCTCGGTTCCGACAATATTCACGATATGGTCACCCTGTAGCATATCTAAAGGAGAACGACAGCCCCGGTCAACATAACAACAACTGACTTCCTGTGCGCACTTTCGGATGATCGCATCATGCGAACCGGATCCTTCAATCCGATCGAGATCCGCAATGTAAACAAATCTGGGTTTGATTGCTCTGATGAAATGGAGGGGTTCGGCCGTCGGAGAATATCCCCAGTCAAGCGGTTTGTAGGTCTCACGTTGCCCGGATTTGCCGTGAACGACCAGATTTTGCCGCAAATCCATCGCGAGAAATAATTTCATAGGCGAACGCAATCACTATTAGGATAAAAGATCATTAAACTTTATGCAATTGTTGGTCAGCCCCAGCACTATAGACGAAGCAAAACGTTCCATTTCTGCTGATATAATCGATGTTAAAAAACCTTCAGAGGGTTCCCTTGGCGCTAACTTTCCCTGGGTTATACGTGAAATCAAAACGCTTTCCTCCAAGCCATTGAGTGCGGCAGTTGGTGACTTTGATTACAAACCAGGAGGGGCTTCACTTGCTGCCTATGGGGCAGCCTGTGCCGGGGCTGATTATATAAAGATTGGGCTGGCTTTTGACGGGAAAGAAAAGGCGCGCGACGTGATAGAAGCTGTCGTTAAGGCAGTAAAGGATGATTTTCCCAAAAAATATGTCGTAATTGCTGCTTACTCTGATTACCAGCGTATGCGTTCTATCTCTCCGTTTGAGATGGCGCCCATTGCTGCCGAGTGCGGCGCTGATATCGCAATGGTCGATACTGGTATTAAAGACCGTCAGAGTACGTTTGCATTCATGAATGAAGAGACGCTTCGTCTGTTTACCGAAACAAACAAAAAAATCGGACTCAGAACTGCGTTAGCCGGTGCGTTTAAATTCGAAGATATTGATGCGTTAAAAAGGATCAACCCGGATATTATTGGTGTACGGGGAATGGTATGCGGGGGCGACCGAAACGCGACTATCCAAGAAGACCTAATAAAAATCGCACTTGCCATGATAAGGTGATGTATGTATATTGAGAAACTGGATGTGCCAATCTCTTTAACCTTTGATGATGTGCTGTTGGAACCCCAGGCATCCTGGCTTGAACCTGCTGAAACAGAAACCTGCTCAAAATTTACGAAAAATATCAAGCTGAACATCCCCCTTGTATCCGCTGCAATGGACACTGTCACTGAAGCTTCAATGGCAATAGCCCTTGCCCGGGAAGGAGGTGTAGGTGTCATTCACCGGAATATGACACCAGAGCATGAGCTGCAGGAAGTCATTTTCGTTAAACAGGCAGAAGAACTGATTGAACGCGACGTGCTTTTTGTAGAGGATACGGCTACGGTTTCGGACGCCGAGCATCTTATGCACCAATACAGTATTGGCGGAGTTCCCGTGGTGGATAAAGGGATGATAATCGGGATAGTCAGCCGTCGTGATGTCCGGGCCATTGTCTCCAAGCGCGGTGATGAAAAAATCACCTCCATCATGACAAAAAAGCCAATTGTTGCCGATGAGGATATTACTGCAGAAAAAGCGCTTGAGATTATGTACACAAACAAAATTGAACGCCTCCCTGTCGTGAATGCCAAGGGGAGACTTCTTGGTATTATAACTATGCAGGATATTCTTGAAAAACGCCAGTACCCTCTTGCAACCCGGGATACGAAAGGCAATCTCCGGGTGGCCGCGGCAGTCGGACCATTTGATTTTTCCCGTGCCGAATTGCTTGACAACAACCACGTGGATGTACTTGTAGTGGATTGTGCTCATGGCCATAACATGAAAGTCGTTGCAGCGGTCAAAGACATAAAGGGCAGCATGAAAGCGGAAATTATCGCTGGTAATATCGCGACAACGGCTGCCGCTGAGGCTCTGGTCGGTTCCGGTGTCGATGGGATCAAGGTCGGTATTGGTCCTGGTTCTATATGTACGACACGTATTGTCGCAGGGACCGGGGTCCCCCAGATAACTGCAATTGCACATGTCGCAGATATTGCCCATGATGCAAATATTCCCATTATCGCGGATGGAGGTGTACGATTCAGTGGAGATGTGGCAAAAGCAATTGCTGCCGGTGCGGATACTGTTATGCTGGGCAGCATGTTTGCCGGAACTGATGAAGCACCAGGAAAAGTAATTACTATCAAAGGACGGCGTTACAAGCAGTACCGGGGCATGGGATCTCTTGGGGTCATGAGCACCGGGCAGTCGAGTGATAGATATTTCCAGAAGAAGGATATTGGCAGCACAAAGTTCGTACCTGAAGGAGTAGAGGGCGTAACGCCCTATGTTGGTCATGTGGCAGAAGTGATATACCAGCTCGTAGGCGGGCTTAAATCTGCGATGGGCTACACGGGTTCAAAAACAATTGCAGATATGCAGAAAAAAGCAAAGTTTATCCGTATCACGAACGCCGGAATGACCGAGAGCCACCCCCACAATATCCTGATCACCGATGAAGCGCCGAACTACCGGTTGTTTGAATAATTTTTTTTTATTCCTGAATATTGTCCACTCAGAAAAATATCTGAAGGAAGAACCGTACTTCATCGGGTGCCAAGGATAAGTTTCCATCAGGGATACCTGAGACGTGGGGAATCCCTTTCTGGAAATCCCCATAAAACGTCAAATTTGTTAAAATAGCCTCAATTTGAAGAGATTATAATGCCTTCCAATGCACCTTAACGTGGTTTGGCAGGCATCTTTTTTGCTCATGCGGCATTTGCCTTAAGCGATTTTTATCGGGGCATAAAACCCCTGTTTCAAAAAAACCAGAATGGGCTCTCTTTGAGGTTTTGGGCCCAATTATCGTTCCGATAGAATCCGTGCATTTAGCGGGGTTTTCTAAAATTGCCCGGATTGGCAAACCGGGCAGTTTATGGGGTTTTAGGGGGTTGTAGTCCCTATTTGGTACGTTACCAGGTTTAGGTTGAATGATGGTTTGTATTGATGAGTATAGGGGAGATTCGCGTCTACTGAACGATGCTTCACGCGTAAAAACTCCTGCCGGGTTTTGCGCTACTCGGTTATCTTATTCGAGAACCTCACCAAGTAAGGACAGCCAATGGGGCCGAACGTATCTATTTATCAAATCAAAAAAAATTGCGTAAATTGTTATTGGAATTCATAATAGATAGTCCGATAAATGTTTGATAAAAGATATTCCAATAAAAATCTTTTAATTCAAAATATTCACAATCAATTACCTGTTTAAAAAAAAGTATTGCCGAATTAAAAGTCAGTCATCACACGGAACTGATCGATCTCTTCTTTATCAAGTTTGTCGAGGAACTCATCAGCTGCGTGTTTTATATCCTTGCTTGCAGTAATTGCACGCCCGACAACAAGAATATCAGCTCCTGCTTTCAGTGCGTCCTTCACTACGTTTACCCGTATTCCACCAGCTGTTGCAACAAGAAGTTTTCCACCTGCAACTTTCTTAAGTGCGGCGATATCACCCCATGCATGTGCAGTATCTTCCGTGTCGATAGCCCGGTGAAGTTCCACGATATCCGGCTTGACTTTCAGTTTATCGATCACTTTTGCAGGGTTCTGGACATTAAGCATATCAACGACCGAATAAATACCGACTTTACGGGCTTCAGCAATTGCCTTTTCAAGTGTCGATGTGGGAGCAAGTCCCGATATGACAACAGCATCCGATGATGCATCCGCTGCCATTCGGGCTTCAAGGTTGCCGGTGTCCAGGATCTTCATATCCGCAATGATGAACGCATTGGGGCGGATCTTCCTTATCTCGGAAATCACACCAAGCCCGAATTTTTTAATGAGTGGTGTGCCAGCCTCGATGATGAGGTGGTCATTTTCAGGGAGTTCCTTTAACACAGATGCAACCTTTCCCATATCGACAAGGTCAAGTGCTACCTGAAGGTAGGGCGGATCCCAGAGCCGTGTTACCTTGAATCCCATGATCGCATGGGCCGCACGATCTTTTTCGTAGATAAGTGTTCTGGCGTCAGGGAACTTTTCGAGTGCACGGTGGATCGCAAGTTTGGTAGCGCCATAGTTGAACCGGTAAATCTTGTTATAATCCATTGCATCGGGATGAACAAAAGCCGACGCAAGAATCACAACATTTTCAACATCAACCTCTGAAAAAACACCCTCTTCTCCACAGTCTGCGACAGCTTTTGCGACTGCAGCCTGAACCGGGCCGAACATTTCGTTCACCTGCGTCATAGTCTTGAGCGTGACCTTGGGAATAACCAGGGTCACAGGTTTTGTGAGCAGGTTAGGGCGGATAACTGCAAGGAGTGGGGTATGCCCTGCAGAAAGCTGCGATACCGCGTGAGCAAATGCGGTTCCGATGGGACCTTCCTTGTCCCCCATTAAAAGGTCAATGTGTGCAACTTCCGCACCATCACCTATGAGTGCTTCTCCGACAAGATACATGGAACTCTCCGTTCGTTGTTATTATCTGTTTGTCAGCTATGATAAATTTATCAAACGAAGATTTTACTCATAGCAAAACATGAATTGAGAAAAAACGAGCATCTTCAAGTTTTTTCATAGAAAAATAAACCACGGATTATTTCGTTTTCCTGACTGTGCTGATTGGACAAATCTGTGCATACAGGTAAGAAATTTTAACAACAGATACCCTCATCACTACATATTCACCAAAAAAATCCCTCACCAAGTGATAGGACAGAAAATGTGGGGTTGGTGAGATTTGAACTCA
>CAYWHL010000124.1:0-6625 GCA_964457995.1 uncultured Methanoregula sp.
AGAGCGGAATATGTGGCCTCGTGAGATCAGCTGCCTTTTGAGCTCTGTATAGTTTTCGATAATCCCGTTATGAACAACTGCAATACGGCCGGAACAATCCATATGTGGGTGGGCATTGATATCATTGGGAACGCCATGCGTTGCCCAGCGGGTATGTCCTATCCCGATTTTTCCCTTGAGACGAATCGCCGAGCCTGAAGAATCTGATATCCGCCCCTGGTGTTTGTCCAGCTCAATACCACCGCTGATGGTAGCAACCCCGAACGAATCATACCCCCGGTATTCCAGTTTCTTGAGCCCCTCCACTATGATCGGGGCCGCTTCCCTCCGGCCGATATAGCCCACAATACCACACACGTTATATCACCTTAGATTCATCAGGCAGGATCCGGGAGATGATCCTGCTCCCCCCTTCAATTGCGACATTATTACCAATGATGCAGTTGGAAAAGGTCGTAAACGGTCCTGCTGTGACCTGATCGCCAAACACGGCACCGAATTCCGGTTTTATGACCTCATCCTCAATATTCATCAGGCTTGCCGATGTCGAAATGCTCGTGTGGTCTGCAAGGCGGCACCCCTTCCCGGTCACTGTATCAATGATCCGTGAGTGCGAACCGATGGATGTGTCATCCATGATCAACGATTTTCCTATAAACGTATACGGCTCTGTCTTAACCCGGGAACCGAGACTCGTATTGGGCATGATACAGCAGTTGGGGCCTATCTCGCAGTCATCGCCGATGATAACCGGTCCTGTTATAACGGTATTGGGGCCTATTGTGGAGCCTTTTCCTATCCTCACCGGCCCCTGGATAATGGTCTGCCTGCTTATGGACCCCTCGCGTGCTTCGGGCAAATCTTTTAACAGGCGCATGTTCATCTTCAGGAGGTCCCAGGGATAGATTGCGTCCTGCCAGTCATCTGCGACAACCGCCTGCAGGTGTTCACCCGAAGCGAGCATAGAGGATACGGCATCGGTGATGTTGTTTCCGGAAATACAGGAAAAAAAGTCCAATGTCAGCGAAAAGATGCCGGTGCTCACCATGAAACTTGGTGAATGCTCGGGTTTCTCGATAATCCGGTTTACAAGCCCGTCTTTTAACAATACCACGCCAAAGTTTGACGGACTGGGATGCTCTTTTATCAGCATCGCATTTCTGATGTCTTTTATTCTTCCTATGGAATGGGAATCAATATAGTTATCTCCTGGCAGGAGGAGAAAATCCCCGGTAATATGTGATTTTGCGCAGTTGAGTGCATGAGCAGTACCAAGCTGTTTGTCCTGAACCACTACGGTAATGGGTACATCGAGCTCGTTTAAAAACCGTATTACCTGTTCTTTCCGATAGCCAACCACCACTACAATGTCGCGTATCCCGTTTTTCAACAGCGCCTCAATTACATATCCGATGATTGGGCGGTTTGCTACCGGAAGCAGCGCCTTTGGCCTGCTCCTGGTTAACGGACGAACACGTTTTCCCTCACCTGCTGCTAAAATAACTGCCTGCATTCTTTCACCTAGCGTATAACTGCATTCTCCCCGATACACCCGGAAATATATGAGTTAGGTGCAAACTGCGCATTGCTCCCGATTTTTGACCCGACATTGATGGAGCAGTTGATACCGAACTGGACACCGTTCCCGATAATAGCGCCAAATTTTTTCCTTCGTGTATCTTCCCCACAGACCCTGACATTGGCATGATCATGCCGGAGATTTGCGATTTTGGTGCCTGCTCCAAAATTGCATTCAGAACCAATAACTGAATCCCCTATATAGTTGAAATGCGGGATCTTTGTCCCGTTCATGATGATGGAGTTCTTGAGCTCGGTACAGTGCCCGATGTGACAGTCGTCGCCCACACTGGTTGCCCCGCGGATGTACGCATGGGGGCCGATGCGGCAATTCCTGCCAATAATACACGGGCCTTCAATATAGGTTCCGGACTTCACTATGCTTCCTTTTCCGATAATCACGGTTCCCTGCATGGATACCCCCTCTTCTACCGTGCCCTCGATATCAGATGAAAGAGTGCCTATAAGCGTGAGATTTGCATCAAGCATGTCCCACGGGTTCCCGATATCCATCCAGTATGACAACTGGTATGCCGTCAGCTTCTTTTCCTTAATATACTCTAAAAGAGCGTCAGTAAGTTCAAGTTCTCCCCGGCTGGAAGTCTGAACCCTGTCTACATAGTCAAAAATATCCGGTGAGAAAAAATATGCCCCGGCATTGATCTGATTGGACCTGAGTTGTTTCGATTTCTCTTCAAGGGTGGTCACAAGGCCGTTTTCCACCATAACCACCCCGTAATCCTGCGGATGATCAGTTGTGCTGGTGCTCATGCATGGTGCACGGCAGGTGCAGAGATTTGCAATATCTGAGGCATTTAAAATCATATCCCCGTTCAACAGAAGAAATGGTCCTGTGACAAGATCTCGTGCAGATCGCACGGCATCTGCGGTCCCACGCTGCTGCCGCTGCGGGGCGTACCTGATATGAATCCCAAGACCGGATCCATCCCCAAAATACCTGCGTATTTCCCGCTCGCCATAGCCAACAACAAAAATAAAATCGGTTATCCCCGCCTCGCGTACCGCTAAAACGAGGTGCTCCATCATCGGGCGGTTGGCAAGGGGGAGCATTACTTTGGGGCGCTTCGCCGTAAGGGGGCGCATCCGCGTCCCTTCACCTGCGGCAAGAACGACACAATCCATACTAATGCTCGGATTACAACATTTAAGCAGTTTTCCCCTGCGTAATGAGATGACGTCCTTTCAGCAGCATCTCTTTTGCTTTAATGAGGGTTGTTGCCTCTGCGGTAATTCGGATTTTTGGTTCTGTTCCACTTGCCCGGATCAGGAACCAGCCGTCATCTTCAGCTATCCTGATCCCATCGGTCGGACTCTGAGCCCCAAGAGCCAGAACCGTTTCACGTGCCGTCTCGCAGGCAAACGATTCCCTGAGTATCGGGAACGAGGGCATGGTATCAATCTCATGTGCGACGTTCCATTCAGATGATATCTCACAAAAAAGGGCTGCAGCGTACGGGCCGTCGGGACAATACGAGATCTGCGGGAAAATCCATGCTCCTGAGGGTTCGCCTCCGAAATCCCCCCACTTCAGGAGTTCTTCAGAGACATAGGTATCTCCAACCGGGGTCCTTTTTACTTCAGCGATATCTTCAATGATCATTGAAGCATCACTTGTCGTAACGACCTGTTTTGCGCCAAGATACCGGGTAAAAAGCATCAGAAGATGGTCGCCGTCAATGTAACGTCCTTTGTTATCAAATGCCATCATCCGGTCAGCATCGCCATCATGAACAACTGCACATGCAGATCCCGTTTTTTTCACCATTTCCCCGACATAAGCAACGTTCTCTGATAACGGCTCTGAAGGGCGTGCAAAATAGCCCGAGGGGTTACAGTTGATACAGAGGGTTTTTGCACCGGCATCGCCAAGAAGCGCCGGCGTGAGCACACTTCCTGCACCATTACCGCAGTCAACAACCACAGTAATACCCGCCCTGATATGTACATTATCCAGAATTGCATTTTTATGCGGGGTGAGTGCATCTGTTACCTGCTCATGTCCCTGGTGCTGCCAGTCAGTCCAGTGCCGTGTCTTTAAAAGTTCCTCCATCTCTGCCTGCTGGGTCCGGGTAAAAGACGACCCGTCAGGGTTGAAGAGTTTCAATCCGTTATATTCCTCAGGATTGTGGGAAGCGGTGATCATACACCCGGCGTTTACCGTTCTGGTGCTATAGGCTACAGATGGTGTGGGAGCGATACCTGTGCTATGCGCCGTTCCACCACTCCCGAGAATTCCGGAAAGTACCAGCTGTGAGAGAAGAGGACTTGTCGTACGGGTATCCATCCCTACAAGAATATCGGCAGACTGGGATGCGAGTGCCGATCCAACTCTTAAGGCAGTATCGATGAGTGTCTGATCGAACTTCCTTCGTATTCCTGAAGACCCGAAAAGCATGATGATTTATTGGATCGCTGTCAAAAAGAGTTTATCTTTCCTGGAGCGGGACAAAGCAGGATTTCTTCCTGGTGTTACCCGCGACCAGGTTTTTTTAGTACTAGCACTCACCAAACGGGCACCAGTGCTCAAGCTGGTTCAGCCGGGCGATACCGGCAGTTGAAGGCCCGAGACACAGGATCTGCTTTGTATCTTTATAATTAAGGAGCGTGGTGCCCGTTCCCTGTTCTATGATCCCTTCACCATTCATGAGAATCACGTCGGCATCCTGAGGATTTTTTACATGGGTGCTCCTGAATGCAGCATCGACAGCAGGCATGCTTCCCAGACAGAAGATCCTTTTTTCCCCCAGTTCATGGAGCAGTTTCCTGTGACATTCAGTGTGGGATGATTTGGGACACGGGTGAAGTATTCTTGAGAGACAGAAAAAACCCGCAACAACATTCACAATTGCAGCGGCAGCACTTCGGACCGGAGGTGTAGTAAGTGGTGTGCCGAACATAAACGAGATCTTTGTCGTTGCCCTGATGGGGTCATACGTGATAAAATCGGCACTCCTCCCGCCAAATGACGCAGTCATGCACGCACCGCGTTCAAACTGACAGTTTACGGTATCTGTACGTACGTCAAGAACAACCCCGCTGTCCTCGCAACCGCTGTCTTTCGTCATCGTTTCGAGTTTTTTAACAGTTTCAATGATAAGGTCCATCAGTCACATCCATTATTGTCAATGAGTATAACCCGGGCAGGAGAACCGTCAAGCCCGGTGAAGCGCAAGGGCAGTGCCACCAGGGTATAGTCCCCTTCCTCAACATCTGAGAGATCGAGGAGTTCAATGATAATGCATCCCCGGCTGAGCAGCTCACGGTGCACGGTTCCGTCACTCCCGTAGGATTCTATGGAGGGGGAATCGATACCAACACATTTCATGTCACATCCGGTGATGAGATGTGCTGTATCTGCCGTCAGGGAAGGGTAATTCTCATCAAAACGGCCAGTGCCGGAAAATGACGTTTTCAAAAGGAGCCTGTCGATACCATCCAGCCGGCCCTTCAGGTGAGATGGCGTGATACTGGTGCCCGCATGGGTTACATCGAGTACCCGGCAGGGTCCCATGACATGCGAGAGGGGGATTGTATCAATCGTAGTACCGGTTTTAAGGTAATGGGCTGGAGCATCGATATGAGTGCCCGTATGAGTGCTCAGGTGCAGGGAGGTGATAAGGTAGTGCCCGTGGTCCTCCTGCCGGAATACAGGGGGGGTATCACCAGGATATATGAGGATGTCTTCAGAGAGCTGGCGCGTGATATCGATAATTTTCACAGATCTACCCACTCCATCCGCACTCCCCGATGAGGGGAACGAACCTGACACCCCCATGGTATTCCTCTTTTATGGATCCATCTTTTTTTCTGAGCCGGATGAGCTCCTGGATGGCACGTCCCCCCACCGGTGCTACCAGCCTGCCCCCTTCAGCCAGTTGTTCGATAAGTGGCCGGGGTACCGATGGCGTCGCAGCAGTGATGATGATTCCCTCGTAAGGGGCCTTTTGTGGATTCCCGAGTGTTCCATCACCCACGATCACTTCAACATTCATAATGCCGAGAGCCGCGAGGTTTGCCCTTGCAAGCCCCGCAACTTCCGGGATCCGCTCAATGGTCGTTACCTGTCGCACCAGTGCTGCGAGTATTGCCGCCTGGTAACCACACCCTGTTCCTATCTCAAGTACGCTGTCATTTGGTTGAAGGGCAAGGAGTTCTGTCATCAGCGCAACGATATAGGGCTGGGAGATCGTCTGGCCGTTGCCTATAGGGAGCGGACAGTCTTCGTATGCCGATTTGTCATAGGGAGGCGGAACAAAAAGGTGACGGGGGACTTCTTTCATTGCCGAGAGGACACGCTGCTCGCGGATACCCCTGGCTGCAATCTGGTACTCCACCATCCTCAGACGTTCATCGGCTCGTGGATACGGTGACATAGGTACGTGGTTTTTTAAAATCCTGCTTTTTCCGCAACATCAATGGAGGCATCGATCTGCCTTTGCAGTGCTTCGGGAAGCCCGGCGATCTTCACATCCAGAAATCCCCTGATAATTGTTGCCGTCGCTTCGTCTTCATCAAGTCCCCTGGACATCAGGTATTCGATCTCATCCCGGGCGAGCTTGCCAACTGCAGCTTCGTGAGAGAGTTCCGTGCCTACCACCGACCCCTCAATTTCCGGGATTGCATAGATGACACCATCTTCCAGGATAAGTCCCTTGCATTCAAGATGCCCGCGGGTTCCGGCAGTTTTTCCGTTGATGTGACCACGTGAAATGATTGTGCCGCCTTTTGTTATGGCACGGGTGATCAGTTCTGCGCTTGCACCCCTGCCTTCAAGGATGGCACGGGAACCGAGATCCATGTATGAACCTGGCGTGGAGATGACAACACTGCTGAACCGTGCGACCGAGTTGGCTCCCCTGAGGGTTGCCGTCGGGTACATCTGGACCTTTTTCACCGGCTGCATGCACACGTAGTTGGAAAGGTACACCCCGTTATTTTCAACGATAGCGGCACTTCTGGGGAACACTTCAACGTTCTCGCTCCAGTTGTGGATCATCGTGAAACTGATCTTGGCATCTTTTTTTAC
>CAYWHL010000125.1:0-6611 GCA_964457995.1 uncultured Methanoregula sp.
TTAGTGATGGATACAGGGTATCTTCATATTTTACAGCACATCGTGTACGCTACCGTGGTTGATACCATGAAAAGTAAAAATAAAAAAATTATATCAATTGTTTTTTTAATTATACTCTGCGTAATTCTTCTGCTTTTCGGGGTTAGTTACCTGAGTTTCAGTCAGGATATGCGATTAGCAGATGAACGGTTATCAACCAGTGAATTGTTAAAAACACCCGATGGTGATATTGAGTATGCAGTACAGGGAGAAGGAACGCCGGTCCTCCTGCTGCACGGTGCAGGAGGTGGTTTTGATTTTGGTCTCTGGTCCGGTAAAGTGTTTTTTGGAAATACCTATAAGATAATCTCAGTATCACGATACGGCTATCTTCGTTCACCCATTCCCGGTAATTCATCAATTAAAAACCAGGCTGCCCTGTATAATGTTCTCTTAAATCACCTTAACATAACAAAAGTTGTCGTTGTTGGTGCTTCTGCAGGAGGTCCTTCAGCTATTCAGTTTGCGAACGATTATCCTGAGAAATGTTCAGAATTAATATTAGTATCTGCAGTAAGTATGGCTGAACCCCGGGGGAGCGAAGAGCCTGTTTATATTAAAATAATTCATGTGATACAACAATCCGATTATGCTTACTGGGTCTTTACCAGATTCGGGCAATCCACTATCCTTGACTTAATGGGTATTCCAAAAGATGTCTATACGAATTTTACCCCGGAACAAAAACAATTTGCACAGGAAATGCTGGATGTGATGCATCCCATGACCCCGAGATATAAAGGAACGATTAACGATGCAGAGATGCTTCTTGTTGATACAATATCTGTGGATAATCTCACTGCCCCGACGTTAATAATCCATGCCAGGGATGATGCACTGGTAAATTATACTCATGCCCTGAATTCTCATGAAAGAGTAAAGCAATCAAAATTGGTATTATTTGATACCGGTGGACATGCGATGTTGTCCCAGGTAGATCACGTCAGGGAGAATATACGACAATTTCTCGCTCTATCCGGGCAGGGACCTGGTTCTTAGTTCAGAGACAGGCTTTTTGCCTCAGGGCAAATGGCGTTTTTACTATTTTCTGGTTTCATCCGGTTTTTTTAGTCCTGCAACATTACTTAAAGGGGTATTGGTTCTTCATCGGACCTGTTTTTGTTTAGTATCGGGAGAGTATCCAAGTCCTGCACCAGGGCGATCGCAAGGGTCGCAACCCTGAGTAATCCACGACGACGGCAGTTGGAACAGCGAATTCAAAGATCACCTTAAAAGACAGGGTATCAGGCCCATATTGGCCAGAGTGAAGCATCCCCGGACGATAAGGAAAGTCAGAACGGTTTTTTTTAAAAAGTTTATAAGAATCACAGGTCAGCTTTTCGTTTATTCGAAGTTTTTACAGGAGGTATAACGATACAGGGATATTTAAAAAGGAAAAAAGCTAATGAGAATCAGCAAAAAGCGTAGTGAGGTGACTGTATGCCAACGAGTAAGAAACAACTGGTGAAGCTGAACCAAGCAAAGAAGGTCAAGGCAGAAGAGCTCTCGAAGCAGGCGGCTGCGGGGAGCAAAGATGCCCAGAAGAAGCTCAAGAAGCTTGAGAAAAAGCGAAAGTGAGCCGCCGGGAAGCTGCCTCGCTCATTTTTTAAAAAAATAATTATTTTTACAATTTTCATTTTAAAAAAATCCTGCACATGACAAAACGGCAGAACCGGCATAGGTCCTCTGGATACCGGGTACCGGATCTTGAAGCGACCCGCCCGGTTCGTTCACATCGGGCTTCATACACTCTCCCTGCACATACTTCAGGTCTGAAAAAAAATTAAAAAAAGTGCCGTATCAGGATCTCACAGATCCACAATTTCGGCTGACCGCTGTACCGTATCGACAAGCGCCACGGTGCTCCTGCCCGTCACGTGCCCGTACACCTCGCCGGGGTTGACAATCAGCAAGCCCTCCTCCTTCCTGATCTCCGGGCGGTGGGTATGGCCATACACCAGCAGGTCGAGAGACCCGCAGGCCAAAAGCGTCTCCAGCAGTGCCCGGTCATTGCCGTGCAGGAGGCCGATTCTCATCCCGCCCAAGTCGATCCGGGCAAACGTTCCCGTGATCTTCATGGAGGCAAGCATGCCGGATTTTCTTTCGAGCAGCACCCGGTCCCCGTCATTGTTCCCGAATACCCCGGTAAGGGGTGCTTTGAGTTCTTTCAAGGGTTCGATCATGAACGGGGATATGAAATCACCCGCATGCAGCACCTGTTCCACGTTCTTTTGGTTGAACTTCGCTACGGCTTTTTTTGTCTGCGCAATATCGTCGTGGGTATCAGACATGACGCCAATGAGCATTCTTATCACCACGGTTCCATAGTCCGTGGAGGTGATAATTATTTCCGGGGACATAATCAGTTATTTGGATTCAAAAAGAGATTGGTTACTCTGGCAACCGGGATGGTGCTGGTACTGGCGCTTATCATTGCACCTGTTGCCGCCGACACGATGATCCGGGAAAATGCGACAAACAGGCTCGGAGAGGATTATACCTCGTTAGGACTTGAGACACCCGGTTATGATGGGACTGCTGAGTCCTGCAGTGCGAACTGCCTGAGCCAGCCGTCGTGTAATGCTGCCACCTTTGTTGAATGGGACCAGTCCTGCTGGCTCAAGGAAACCGTCCCTCCGGCAACGTCAGAGAGCGGGTTGACCTCCTTTGTCCGGCAAAAATCTTCACCGGCCGTCACGATAACGACCGGGGCGGCCCAAACGGTCCCCACGGAATCCGGCGGAACAAAAGCCCCGGGGTTTGAATGGGTATTTGCCATCCTTGGATGCCTGGGGGTCCTTGTGGTGCGCAGGTCAATGCGATAACCGGACCCGCAATAACAATTTTGGAAATACCCGGGAAAGAAAACGGCTTTTTGCACTATCACCGGCAAAATAATTTACTTCGATCCGCTGAAGAACGACAGTGGGCTGAAATACGTATCTGTTCCTGGTGCGCACTTAGGTGTTTCTTATTGTCGGGTGTAAAATGAAAGTTTTTCAGGACGGAACTAAAAGGGAGTGCCGGGAACAAAGAGAAAACAATACTCAATAATATCCATATTTTTTATGAGCCTGTTCGATGGGCAGGATCTCCTGGACAATCACCAGTTGTTCCTCCTTATTGATTTCATAAAAAACTGTATACGTTCGGGAAATGTGGAGCCGGTAGATGATAACCCCTCCTTTTAAAACCAGTTTCTCTTTATCTCCATGGTTTCCCGGGAACGGATCTTTTTCAAGCCGTTTCAAGGCAGTTTTAATTATCCGGCGTGTCTTTTCCGGCAGGCGATTGATCTCATCAGATAATTCATGCCAGAGTATGAGGGAAAATGTCAATCCTTAATCTCCGAAAGTGAAACATAATCCTCTTTTTTACGGGTGCTCCACTTCCTGACATCTTCTTCTAACCGGCGCTTCTTCCGGTCTTCGATCATTTCTGCCAGGAGATCCGTGTAAGTCTGGCCTGCCGAACGCATCTCAGCAAGGTCCTTCCATACCGGTTCTGTTACGGGTATCCGTTTTACCGCTGACATACTCATATTGTAAGCATTGTAAGTATGAATACTTTTGGCGGATACCTTTCACGTCGGAGAACGACGGATAATCCCTTGTTTTTACACCCCCCCGGGAGAGTATTCCTGCAGGGGCAATCCGGGCCTTTTACGGGCTCCGTTCTCCCTCTATGGAGATGTTTTCAGGCTCATACCTGCAAAAACCCGGGCACTTTTTCACAGTTTTTTCAAATACGCCCTATACGTGCGTTTCATGGCAAGCGAGACAGGATTCTTTGAGCTGTAAAACGCTAATGTACGCTATTGGGAGGCGGAAAAGGGGTGCGATGGAGTTTAGCAGGCGTAAAGTGAAAGGAACACCTTTTTGGGGATCGACTCCGGATCCCCTGATGCCATACAGGTCCAGGGATGTATCCTTCTACCGGTAATCCAGCGTCATTTCACCGGAACACTTTCACCCCTTCTTCCCCGTATTATTCTGGACAGGCACACAGATGTGCATTATACTAAGCAAGTGGACCAGGAAGGTGAGACCTGATCATGGTAGTGCGTGAATATCGCCGGTATACTCCGGAAGAGAAGGAGCGGATCGCAAGGGGTGCCTGTCCCCATTGTGGTAAAGAGCGATCACACTTCAGCCCGGGAAACGAGCATACCCTCTGCTGTCAGGCTTCCTGCACCCTGGAGTACTGGTTCAAAGGGAGACTCACGATCTCCGGAATGAGGCGGCTTGTCCGCGATGAACAGGGAGGGAAATGTGCCCTGTGCAGACAGGCAGTCCATGAATCCGGCGCCATTGAAGATCCGGGTAACCATCATCCCTACATCCTGGACCATATCAGGCCAATCACCATGGGAGGAGACCAGTGGGCCAGGGATAATCTCCAGGTCCTCTGCGGGAGATGCAACAGGCTCAAGACTGCCCGGGATATGGGAAGGATCACACGGTGGAAGAAATATCATGGCCGGGGTCTGGCTCACCCGGGGGGCACTTCCTGGCAGGTCGTGCTTTTTAACAAGGATATGGAGAGTACGGGAATACCATAAGGTTATCGTCATCTTCCCGATGTTACGATTCAGTCGTATTTTCCCCGACGAGGCTAAACGATGAGGAAATGGTGTGGGATAATGCAGGGAAATGCAGGAGGTGTCCCCGACATGACATGTATTCCCGCATGACCCGAAGGAAGAATTTTATATTCTGTGACGGAAAGAATTGCTTTGTAAAAAAGGTTGGGGGCAACACATGAAAAAACCTGTACTAATTCTTGCCATCATCGTCCTGCTCTCATTCTTCGCGGGGTGTATTTATGTCAACCCGTTAGTACAGGCCGGGGAAAGAAATGCATCCCCCGATCAGGTTACTGCTCTCCAGGTCTGCCAGATCGCCTGCGAAAATCACATCCGGTTTCTGCCATTGGGGTGTGTCTGCCCGGAAACCCCGACACCAGTACCTGCCAATGTCACGCCGACCTCATCAGGTACATAAAAACTTTTTTGTCCAATCAACCCGGGTGCGTTGGGGAACAGAAGGGACCGTTCATAGGTGACCACCCGGTTCACCACACATCGTCCCTGAATGCATGGCAGGCCGGGCACCACCACCCTACGGGCACGTAATGCTGTTTGCGCTGTGCATCGTAGACTCTGATGTAGGTCCTTGACATATGCTGCTGCCGCGTCCGGGAATTCCGAAAGACCGGCCGGCAGTCATTCGGGCAGAGAGGGGTTTTACACATACAATCAAATCCCTCCGGGAGTAGCACGATAAACTTTTGGGCCGGTTGCTTCTCTAGTTACCGTTGGCAAGAGAGGGTTTTGTATCAGGGACATTGGATAACCGGTTACTGGATGCTGTTATTCTCGATCCCTACTATAAAAAGGTTATAACAGTGCGGGAATTCATTCAGGGGTGGAACGTTATACGAGTTAACCGGCAGCCCGGGGCTCCTGTATACATAGTCCTGATTTTATTCAGGGTTATATTTCACTCCCCGCCGCACAGGCTATGAAAAAGACCGGGATGTACCGCCGGGAAGAATAACCGGGGAATGGACGGTGAGTGGATTTAAAAAAAGGGGTGTCAGCTGTATCCTTATGTTGTGTGCCGGTAACACTTTACAAGAATGTTCTGGTTTCTCCTTGCCCTGCTCGGTGCTATCAGCCAGGCCGTGTACAGCCTCTCTGTCAAGGTCATCCTCAAAAAAATCCCCCCTTTTTTCCTGGCCGGGTATTCCTTCCTTGCCGCCTCCCTGATCTTTTTTCCAATAATCCTCTTTTCCGGCATCCCACCCATTGGCCCCGGTTTCTTTCCGGCTCTTGTGGCAACCGTGACAATTAATATCGCGGCGACAATCCTTTTTTACCGGGCACTTTCCACAACCGATCTCTCTCTGTGCGTACCGATCCTCGCATTCACCCCGGTCTTTTTAATTCTCACCTCTTTTATCATGCTGGGGGAAATTCCCACACCTGCCGGAGCTGCCGGCATCTTCCTTGTCACTGCAGGTGCCTTCCTGCTCACCTTCCGGTCCACCGGTTGCCAGTCTGCCTCCCTGCCTACCCCCTTCCCTGCCTTTCTTTCTGATCCGGGAGTGCGGTTCATGCTTGTTGTTGCATTCCTCTACAGTTTCTCGGTTAACTTTGACAAGGAGGTGGTCACGAATTCCAGCCCGATCTTTGCAAGCGCAGTCACCCTCTTTCTTTTAGCCATTGTCTTCCTGCTGATTGCCATGCTGACTATGACAAAGCGTACGCCGGGTGCACGCGATCCCGAAGAACCGGGGCCGGTTGTGTCAGGTCCCCCGTTCCTCCATTCCCCCGTTTTCCTGTATGTCATCGTCGGGATGATCCTGGTCGTTGAAGGAATCTCGATCAATACCGCCTATACAATGGCCATCGTACCCTATGTGATCACGGTAAAGCGGCTGTCTCTCTTCTTTTCCGTCCTCTTTGGCGGCTTCCTCCTCCATGAACAACAGATCCGGGGACGGATATCGGGGGCTCTCATCATGATTCTTGGAGCGGTCATTATCGGGCTCTGGGGATGATCCCGGTA
>CAYWHL010000126.1:0-6591 GCA_964457995.1 uncultured Methanoregula sp.
CACATAGTACCCACCAGAAGCAGCCACCTCACCCATCGAGACCACAACCGGTTTTTTTGACTTTGCATAATTGAGATCGCGAATTATTTCCTGTGCGGCAGCCGGAGTACCCCCCGGGCTGTTAACCCTGAGAACAATTGCTTCAACCATGGGATCATCAGCAGCATCGCGAAGCTCCCTGCCAACCACTTCGCTGCCAATTGTATCAGCATCAGATGCCTGACCTGTCACCATGGTTCCCTCCATCCGTATTACGGTGACACCCATCTGCTCTGCATGGGAGATGTAGTATGCAGAGATGAACAAACCGAAAACAAGTATGAGGCCGAAAAGAATAATGAAAAACCATTTCTTTCCAGAACCCGGTTTCGGGTGATTTGTGGCAGGAGGCATCATGGTGCCGTCCATTGTTACACCTCAGGATATACAATGTCAAATTCTGATACGAGATTGCTGCCACACATATAATATTTTTTAAGGTTGAGGCGAATCATTTCATCCTCGGAGTTGATATGCATACCGCCAACAAGTGACGGAGTGTCTGAACCCCCGACAATAAATGGAAGATGGATAAGCCGGATCTCATCCACGAGTTTATCGTGGAGCATATGCCAGTTAAGGGTTGGTCCTCCTTCAATCATCAGTTTTTGTACCGCAAAGGTATCCCTGAGGATTTTTAAGAGAAGGGGGAGCTCAACATGCGTTTTTCCGGCGACAATAATGTGAACCCCTTTCTTTTTTAGTTCCTCGATCCGGTCCCTGGGTGCAGCTTCACAGACAGCGATCGCCGTAGGGGCGTCAGGGCCCAGCACGTTTGCATCGAGCGGGATGTCTGCCATACTGCACGGGATTACCCGCAGCGGACTCTTGCCAGGCACAAGCCTTACGGTGAGAAATGAGTTGTCGATACGAATGGTGTTGGCGCCGACCATAATTGCATCATATTCTGCCCGGGTTGTATGAAGAAGGATCTCAGTTTCGTGCGCCATGTATTTCATAAGGATTTTTGAAGATGCTCCTTTCTTGAGGGTAAGTTTTCCGTCAGCCGTGATCTCCGACATCATCAGCACATGCGGACGGTCTGTCTTGGTTGTCATCGCTACTCCTGTCTTTTGTTACATTGGGTGGGAAATATAAATAAGCTGACGTTATCAACCATCAGGGAGACCAAAAAAATCGTCGTGAAATACATCGAACTACCTGATATCAACAGCAACTATTAATGGATCGCGTACTCATGAATTAAGTTATGAACATCACTGCACTCCGGCCAAGGTTCATCAGGTACCTTGAGCCGGTGGCAGGAGTTTTTGTAAAGCTCAGAATTACCCCGAACCAGATCTCAATGCTTGCCCTCATTGCCGGTATTTCATGTGCTTTCCTTTTTTTTCAGCGCCAGTATCTCCTGGGGAGCCTGGCACTCATCCTGTCTGCGATTTTAGATCTTGTTGATGGGAGTGTAGCACGGATGACCGATGCGCATTCGAATTTCGGGGCTGTTTTTGACTGGATTGTTGATAAGTACGTTGATGCTCTGGTGCTGCTCGGCATTGGACTGTCCGGGATTCCGGTTATCAGTCAGTTTATTGCTGTGCCACCCTTCATGGATTTTGGAATTGTGGCGTTTGCGATCATCGGATCACTCATGAATACCTTCATTAAACCGGTAGTGTATGCAGAGATTGGCTACGTCAGTAAAGTGGAGGGAAAGATTAATGATCCACTTGAAGGGGTAGGTTTTTTTGGAAGACCTGAAACGTTTATAGTCCTGATTCTTGGTGGGCTTATCGGGTTTATCTGGGTATCAGTGATCATTATTGCTGTATGTACGAATCTTTCAGCAATCCAGAGGATTATTTATCTTTACCGAACACTCTCCTGATCTCACCGGAATAAAGCTGGTAAAGTTCATCGGCAAATCTGCCCAATTTTGGAATAATGGAAAAAAGACCGTATGCAATTAAAACTAAAAAAACAAGCGCAAGCAGCTCAGCGATAACATTGTGCGCCCAGAAAAAGCTCTCGTACCCGATCTCCCCATTGCTGGCAATATCCGGAAAAAACGGAAACCATTGTTCAGTATACGCAATAATCACAAAGACATTCCTCTGCAGGTTCAGCACGTAGATGGTTGGGGCAATTATCATGAATGCATATATTTTCTGGCGGAGTGTTGTGTGTACTGCTGCAGCGACACCCAGCATGATCGCAATGCTCTGAATACCCGTACAGGCAAGGATAATCTCTACACGGAATGAATTTCTCGCAACGATATTCCATTCCGCAAGCGTGACCGGGTAATGCAGAACATCGAGCATCCAGACTACCTGACCCACAACAATTCCAATGAGCCAGTCACCCAGTGATGGTATATATTCAAATGGTGCATAGATCAGGAATGCGACAGCTGCTGCCCGTGAAAGTTGCAGGACACGGGTATCACCGGCAAGGAGGTATTGAGCCGTTATGACCAGGAATGGCACCGACAGGACTGCCATTACAGGATAAAGAAAATTATTAAGCGAAAAGTAGTCCGGCAGCTTGGCAAACAGGAACAGGATAATAAACGTCCATCCGATGATCGCAGCATACTTCTGATGACGACCGGGTATGAGGAAAGCAAGAAATCCAATACAGGAAATCAGCACAAGATACTCGATCATTAATTAATTATTTCACCCGATACCAAAAAAAGGATTCTGAAAAAGCACGAGGTCTGCTGATTTTTTCCGGTGTGCGTTTATAAAAATTCACGCAAATATCTGACATAAGGGTATTTTCGCCGATAAAAGGGTTAATCTCCTTTGCTTGCGCATGCTATACCGATGTTCTGTCCAGAATGCAAGAGTATGTTGATCTCTTCCGGGGGCCAGTTAAAATGCCGAAAATGTGGGTATATCCGCAAGATTGAAGCCACTGATCAGATGAAATACGAGAAAAAGCGCAAGGAAAAGGAGATCATGATTGTGGATGACGAGGAAGATAAAATTAACACCATGCCCACTATCCAGATAAGGTGTCCCAAGTGCGAAAACAACCTTGCAATCTGGTGGCTCCGCCAGCTCCGTGCAGCTGATGAAAGCGAGGTCCGGTTTTTTCGTTGCACCGTATGCAGCCATACATGGCGACAGTATGATTGAGTGACTCCCCTACTTATACAACGCGCTTTTTTCAATCTCTCTTATTCTTTGTCCGATTACCATTATCCTTTTAAAAGTTGTATACATCTACCATGCCGGACATTAAGCATCCAAAATGCTCACATCCAAAATGTTGTGCCAAAACGTAAAAAGAGTTTACAAAAGGCAAAGTGGTCGTTTTGTACAATACGGCTGGTTATGCCCGGATTGTTCCCGGTTCAATAAAGATAATGAGTCGCAAAGAAACTTATCCCCACCCATACGATCTGCCAACAGAATGCGAATATGAGCTTTTATATTTTATCTCTATGAAAAAAAGGGATAGTTACTCAGTACGCACCTGGTTATTCTCCTTTTTGCGTTCATTGTCATGAACAATATTGGAAAGAAACTGTGAATGTTCGTATAAAAAAATTAATGTAAAGTTTTCTGGTAAAAAGTTCTATTTTATAAGCATCATCATTACTCATGTCAGAAATAACCTGTTCTCTGCTCTTCTTGTGGTAATCAATGGTATACGCAAGATCAGATAAAAACCGTTAATGTCTTTTCAGGTATTTTTTTAATAGCTCTTAACTGGTCAACAATGGATCATCATCAGAAGCAGGTCTTCGTTCGGTTCCGTTATCCTGCTGCTTCACCGGCACCACTTTTCGGACAGAGAAGCACTTCCCATTATTCCACCAATCGCATGCAGACTTGATGCATAGGATCAATGCAGGATTAAAATCCACTCCATTATTGATCCAGTTGACTATCGAATTTTTCTTTTTTACACCCGTAAGATTCCATGAACCCGGTTCTATACTTTTGTTAAAAGAATACTAAACTTTAGGATGGGGTGAAATTGGCAATCGAGGAAAAAAGAGAGGGTGTTTTTTAAAAAATTATTTTACCTCCAGATCTTTTATTACCGGACTATCATAACTTAAGATATTGCCGCTGGCAAAATAGAGATCCAGCCATTCTGTTGTGCGTTGCCCGGCCTTGACATTCTGCCCTGACATACCAGTTGAATAATCTTCTCTTTTGATAAGGGTCCGGTCATCAATATAGCTATACCTGCAACTGACTACTACAGACATCAGGAGGTCTTTTGTCGAAGGATTGATAAACTCCACCTTGATGGAAATGACATTCCCGTTCTTGTAATATTCAAGGATTCGTACAGTCGGGTCTGGAAATTCCACATCCTTTTGTAACTGTTGACTGAAATCGGCGGTCACGTACCTTCCGAATCTGGTCGTGACATTCTCTTGCTTACATACCGAACTCTCGCAGACCATGACAGTATGATTCCCTTCAGAAACCATCAGGTACAGAGGTGTGGTGGAGTTCACCATCCCGACAGCCTCGTTGTCAAGAAGGACCGACAGGCTTGCAGGATATGAAATTCCGCTGATGGAAACTTTCAGTGATCCCTTCAGCTCTGAGGTAATATTGGTGGTTGCGTTTATCGTTATGTTTAAACCGGTATCCGAAGTATTGGTAACTGGGGCTGACGTAGTTGCGGGCGTTGCATTCATAGTGTCATTATTCGTCGGGGCTACACAACCGGTAGCCAATATAAATCCGACAGCCATCAGAATGAATCCAATTGCAGGAATCCAGATGCTTCGCATGATTGTCCCTTAGTTGCATCAACACGATAAACCTTTCAATAAGAAACGTTTACATCCCCTCAGCATTCCTGCCAGTGACCCTGCTCATCAGGTACCCTGGAGCTTGCTGCTTATCCAGAGAACTCTCGATAGTATGATTAGGGTATAATCATACGTGCATCACGGGGAATATTTTTTTATTAAAACCTTTTTTTTAGAATTTGTTCGTACCAGTTGAAAACCAACAGACTCCCCCCCCAATAAAAATTCATTCACTATCCTCACATACTCAATCTATCTGTGTTAATGGTTTTAAAACATCCACAATTATGATATATTCCTTTTATTTATGATTTAAACAAATATTTTCATATAGCTAAGTATAAATAATTTTTATATCTAATAATAAAAACTATGATCCAGGAACTTCAATACCATAAGTGTATACACTGTAACGGGACAGGGAAAATCCTGGTAAGGAAAAAAAATTGTGGTGACCTGCCCGGCGTCACGTATTACGGGACTACCACGGTAGAAAAGTTTTATTTTGAACCTTGCGACGATTGTTCTGGCAGTGGAAAAATCCAGTATTGATAATTGCGGGTCTTTTTTGTATTGGAAATACATAAAAATTTTTGGATTGCTGGCAGATCCGATCAGACTTGCCGTTATTCAGGAAAACGGGTGAATAACATGATACCGGCATGTAAGTGTAATCCAGTGATGATGATATTCGCCAGATCTTTGATACTAGTTTGTGGCATAATATAGTCGCTTTTCGCAATACATCTGAGCTTAGACCAGGATTAGCCCCGGGATCCTTTGCATTCGGGGATAGTATTCCATTATATCCGGGATGGCTGAAAGGAAAACGCGGATGGCAATACCCTTATATCAAACCGGCAATTTCTGCCCGGGGGAACAATCTATGGCTGACCTGCTCAAAAAATACAAAAACATCTGGTTTTAATACTTTAAAAAAAAGAAATTTATCGACTGATTCCTATCAAGGGAATTTGATGAGAGACAAGGAAAAAGGTTAAAAAAATTATTTTTCCATAAGGATGCAAAGATTGAGAGAAACGCATTTTGGTTTATGATTAATTACTAAAAAATTTTTACGAACACTGTAAAATCGGGTTTTTTTCATGGCAGAAAAATTTGATGTAAAACTCACCAAAAAGTATTACACGCCGGATCCGTCCTATAGCCGGAACAGCTGGCTGGGAGATTACCAGAAAGCGTATAATGACTTTTTAAAAGATCCTGAGGGATTCTGGGACCGTATGGCTCATGAACTCCATTGGTTTTCACCCTATACAAAGGTGAAGGAGTGGAACTATCCTTATGCCCGGTGGTTCCTTGATGGCAAAACGAATATTACTTACAACTGTCTTGATCGTCACGTTATAAATGCGCGACGGAACAAGGTTGCACTCATCTGGAAGGGCGAAGATGACGCGGAGCGGATATTTACCTACCGGCAGTTGTATCGCGAAGTCCTGCGGATGGCAAACGGGCTTAAGAAGCTCGGTGTTTCCAGGGGTGACCGGGTTTGTATCTATATGCCCATGGTACCTGAACAGGTTATCTCAATGCTCGCCTGTGCACGCATAGGGGCAGTTCATAGTGTCGTCTTTGGCGGATTTGGTGCTGCCGCACTCAACAGCAGGATTAACGGAGCCAGGGCAAAAGTTGTCATTACCGCTGATGTTACCTTCCGGCGTGGCAAGTCCATACCCCTCAAACCTATAATCGAAGAAGCTATCATCAATGCTCCAAGTGTTGAACATATAGTTGTTCTAAGAAGGGAGCTTGACCAGCCCGTTGAGATTCATCATGAGATGGAG
>CAYWHL010000127.1:0-6529 GCA_964457995.1 uncultured Methanoregula sp.
TCTACTCATCATCATTCAAGCCGACTCAGAAGAGCCAGAGCGGCGAGTTCAGCGGTGCAACCGGTACGATCAAGGTTACCAAGGGTGACAGTGGCATGAACATGCTCTCGTTCGATGTTGATTCATCAACATTCAAACCGGATGAGTACATTGTTACCATGGATGCAGTCATTCAGCAGTCCACCGGCACTGCACTGTTCAACGTTCTTGAAGGCGCTGCCCCAACACCAGAGCCGACAGCCGTTGTTACAGCAGTAACCACAGCCCCCGTTGAAACAACAGTACCCCCAACCGAAGTACCCCCGACCCCGACACAGTCGCCAGGGTACGGTGCGCTTATCGCGTTAATCGGCCTCGGTGCAGTTGCATTCATCGTCGTGCGCAGGCACTGAACTAACATCTAAAATCTCTTTTTTTTCGCTTCTGTTCTCATTAAAATCATATCTATGCTCTTTTGCGTAGCTCCGAACAATTCCAGGGTAGTATTCGATCCGACTTTTGGGAGTGGTACCCTTTTAATGTCCAGGCAGTCAACGTAGATGTGAAAAGGATACATTCTAAGAGATGCATTCCCACCTGTGGAGGCCTAAGCAGTGAAATTAACAGTGAAAAATCTGGATATTGCATCACGGGGAGTACTGCTCAACCGGGCTGATGCCCGCAGTATCGGTGTGCTCGATGGCGACCGGGTCCAGGTGATGAATCAAAAAAGCGGTGTATCAGTTGCGGCTTTTGTGGAGACCACGTCAACCATCACCCCGCAGGGAACAATAGGTGTCTATAGGTTCACAAATGAACGACTCCATCTCGATGATGGTACTGAGATAGAAGTCAGGGAAGCAGCAAGACCAGTTTCGCTTGACTTTGTCAAAAAGAAAATGGATGGCGGTAAAATCTCCAAAGAGGAGATGCTGACCATTATCAAAGACATCGTGAGCGAAGACCTGTCCTCAGCAGAAATCACGGCTTTTATCATTGCATCGTATATCAACCCGCTTGACATGGATGAGGTGGAACATCTCACCCGTGCCATGGTTGAAACTGGTGAACACATAAAGTTTACATCCAGGCCTATTGTAGATAAACATTCAATCGGTGGTGTTCCGGGCAACAAGATCTCGCTACTCGTTGTTCCCATCATCGCTGCAAGCGGATTGAAAATACCAAAGACGAGCTCGCGTGCAATAACCGGAGCAGGTGGCACTGCCGATCTTATGGAAGTCCTGGCAAATGTCGAGTTCTCTGCAGATGAAGTGCAGAAGATGACTGAAAAGGTGGGAGGGGTCATAGTATGGGGTGGTGCGACTAACATCGCTCCTGCAGACGACCGTATCATCATCCAGGAATATCCTTTCAAGATTGATGCCCGCGGCCAGATGCTTGCCAGTGTTATGGCAAAAAAATTTGCGGTGGGGGCAAATCTTGTTGTTATCGATATCCCTGTCGGGCAGCATACCAAGGTTGCCAGCATGCAGGAAGGCAGAAAACTTGCCCGGGAATTTATCGAACTCGGTGAACGGCTTAACATGAAAGTCGAGTGTGCCATTACGTACGGAGACATTCCTGTTGGCCGAAGCATAGGCCCGAAACTCGAGGTGATAGAAGCTCTCCGGGTGCTTGAGGGAGCAGATGAACCGAACTCCTTTATCCAGAAGAGTTTGTCGCTTGCGGGTATTGCGCTTGAGATGTCCGGTAAAGCCGCTCGAGGTACCGGGATGGACATGGCACAGGACATCCTCCAGAAAGGCAAAGCCCTTGAGAAGTTCCGCCAGATCATAGAGATCCAGGGCGGTGATCCCCATGTCAAATCCGATGATATTATTCCGGGAGAACACCAGTTTGTAGTAAACGCACCGTCATCCGGGTACGTGATCGAAATGAATAACCGGTCTCTCATCACTCTTGCCCGCTTAGCGGGGGCTCCCCATGATCCCGGTGCCGGGATTCTCCTGCACGCAAAAAAGGGAAATCTCATCAAAACCGGTGAACCCCTTTTTACCATTTATGCCGAAAGGAGCTGGAGGCTTCAGAAAGCGATTGAGGATGGACGGCGTCTCATGCCAATACTCGTAGAAGGAATGCTTTTAGACCGGGTGCCGTCTATATCGGAGTTTTAGACCGATGTGCTGATATACGAGCAGGAAGCGATATTCATTATGTATAGACAGAGATATCGTCTCCTTTTTGTCCTGCTGTGCACCCTTCTTCTCTGCAGCTCTGCACACGCAACGATACTGCAAATCTCCGTTAAGGATAGTATCGATAATACAACAATTCCTGATGCGACAGTATACCTGAATGGAGTTGATTATGCCAGAACGAATACCAGCGGGCAGGTTTTTATTACCCATCCCGGGTTAAATGACCCGCTGATCCGGGTTTCTATGACCGGATATGACGACTGGGAAAACCTTGTGGACAAGAACGAAACTTCAATCCTGGTAAACCTGAGCCGGAAAAATCTCGTCCTGAAGGTAAATCTGTATGATTCTGACTCCCTTGAATCAGTGGCAGGTGCCCGGGTAAACATTTCTGCGGAAAATCTGACACAGACAAAAGTAACGGATGCTTCCGGTTCGGCAACTTTTGATGTCCATGCAGCAACGTTATATTCCATCGATATCAGCGCTCAGGATTACGAGTCCCGGACGGGTCGTATCGAAATTGGCACTGAGGATAAGAATGCCCAGTACTGGCTGCTTTTTAGCAACCGGTTCTCTTTTGTAATAAAAGACAGGAATAGCAGTGTGGCTGTTCCTGATGCAGAAGTGCGACTCGACTCTGTACTTGCAGGAAAGACCGATACCCGGGGAGTTCTGACAATTCCTGTCTTGCGGGGCAAAGTATATGCGATCGAGATAAAAAAGGCCGGTTACCTGACAATTTCAGAATCAAGAATTATCAACGAAACCGATGCTCTCTATTCTGTAGCACTTACAAAAGCACCGTTAGGGGCTTTCTTCTCAGTTTTTGATGAAAACCACTCTCCGGTAAATGGTACAGATATTTACATTAACGGGACTCTGTCAGGAACTACCAACCCGTTTGGACGCAGTAATTTTCCCGACCTTGTTGCCGGCTCCTATACCGTTGAGGTCAGAAAGACTGGATATCTTTCGGTGAACCGTACCATACTCCTGAATCGTTCTGGTGAAGATTACAGTTTTGAGCTGCCGTTTGAACATGCAGACCTGACCATTTTTGTTCTGGAAAAAGACCAGAAAATCGTGCAAAATGCAACTATTATGATTAACGGTAACGTTATTGGTACTACTGATGACCATGGTCAGTACATGACCAGTGTCAGATTCAATACGTTATACAATATAACTGCGGTAAAGGATACGTTCCAGCCCTCTTTTGTCCAGAAACAGGTTGCACAGGGAAATGCTACCGCATCAGTAACCATTATCATGGAAAAAAGCCTTGACTGGGGCTTTATCACCCTGATTGTTGTTGGAGCACTGGGTATTCTTGTACTCTTTGGAGTAACCAGGATGCGGGGTGGCAAGAAGCGAAGACATGTAGTGAGAAAGAACGAGATATAATTCTTTTTTCTGACAATATAAATTGATATTTTATTATTTAAACGAAGAATTTAAGTTTTTTCATAATAAATATGTTTATATACTTTTATATGTAATCATATCTTTCACAGTGATTTTTATGCGAGCGAACGCTGGACTATTAATTTTCCTATGCATCCTGTTTCTGGTAGGGACGGTAGCGGCTGTTGGGATTCCGGATACCGTAAATGTCACCACCGGCAAACCTTGGATCATAGCCAATAATGTTGATCAATCCACCATTACTGTAACAGTAACGAATACTACAAAAACTCCAACGGATTATAGTGGTCCTATACAAGGAGTAACCGTAAACCTTACAGTTGATCCTTTATATGGAACCCTGAGTCCCACACAAGTCACCACAAATCTATCTGGAATGGCTTCAAGCACCTTCAAAGTAAAGACAAAGAGTGGTGCAGCAAATATAACCGCAACAATAACTGCTCCGGCGGTATCTGATTCAACAAATCAGAATATAGATCACGACAGTCCCTATTACTCTTATTTTATACATCCGCTGAACGGCACAGTTGCAACTGACGTACCATTCAATATTTCAATAACTGATCGATGGGGAAATCGTATCGATAATCGCAGAGGTGATCACGTAATCAGCCTCCATGTTCATGGACCTGCCCCGGATGACTGCAATTTTGTTGGATACGGGCATGATTTTTCACCCGCTCTTGATCCGAATGGGAACATGTCTGTAAATGTTAGATTAACGACAAAGGCAGGTCCAAACTACATTCTGATGGATGCATTCGGAAGTATACCAGACAAAATCGAATGGATCGATGCTGATACAAATGGTGTACCATTTTGGATCACTCAGGTTTACTCTCCCATGGGTTATCCTCCCTCTCTTCCTGCAGATGGGACAAGTTTTTTCACGATAAAATACACCTTGTATGACAAATACGGGAACCCGACGAACGGACAATCGATATGGATGAATACATCCATCCCTGGCGAGGAGAGCCAGTTCCAATCAAACAATCTGGGCCAGATAACCGTTCAGTATGGTCCGCGGTCTTCAATTGGTGTGATACAGATCACTGCAACAGCCATTTCAAATAGCACATACGTCACCACGAGTCAGGAGGTGAAATTTGTAAATACCGGGGCGGAGATCATATCACTCACGGCAAACCCTGATACTATGGCAAGTCTTGATGCCAACCCCTCCCGTATATCAGATATTCTCGCAATGGTTGCAGATCACACGGGAAATGCAGTACCAGGTGAATCTGTAAACTTCACTATTCAGAATATAACCTATAATGATGCAACGTATAACGTTACGGCACCGCCGCTTCTGTTAAGTCCAAGCAATATAACCGATATTAATGGAATAGCCGCGGTTCAATTCAGACCCGGGAGCTTTACAACACTCGGCAACACCAACTACAGTGCATCGGCAACAGGACATTGTGATGTGGTTGCAACCTGGAATGGCACTCAAAAAATCGTTCCTGTCACCTGGAAGAATTATCCTTACCTGAGTGTGAAAACTTCGGTAACCCCTCTGACCGTTGAGATAAACAATACTATTGACGTTACCATTGAGTTTAGAGGTGACGGGTGGGCATTGCAGCCCAGACCGATTGATGTGATTCTTCTTCTCGATCAATCAGGAAGTATGGGAGATGGTAACACCGCAGGTACCCGCTTATATCAGGCAAAACAGGCTGCAAAAGTTTTTGTCGACCAGATGAATTCAGCAAATGGAGACAGGGTGGGAATTATGACCTATAACACAACATCGTGGGTATACCAGGATTTGACAAATAATTTCGATACCACCAAGAATCAAATCAGTTCCATAAGCGGAAATGTATTTGGGGCCCACACTAACATGCGTCGGGGGCTCCATGATGCTTTGAAAAAGGAGGTCGAGAGTGCCAATTCAGGATCAGTCCGGGCAGTCATCCACATGACAGATGGTGACTGGAGTATGGCGGGAGATCCTCTTGCACGGCAGGGTAGCACAGGGTTTGATGTGGATGGTCCGGGGCTTCATTCAATCTGGGCAGGAAATGTACTGAATATTATAGATGTATATCAGTATTTCCCTGATATCGGTGGCGGGGTGTACCATTCCGGGTCAATTGCTAATGCACCAAATGGTCAGAGATATGATGATAGTACATCGAATTGGAATAATGATCAGTACGAAACTACTCAGCGACGCGCTACACGCACCACAACGTATTACACAGACGCTTGGACCTCAAATCAGAACATGTCAGTCTATGCTGCAAACAATCAAATCCGTCTTTATTCACTTTCCTTTGTACAGGTACCTGGAACTAATACAAAAAACGCGTTAATTAATATGGCGAATTCGACTGGTGCATTTTATCAGCATGCACCAGATCAGGCTGCCCTGGAAACATTATATAAACAAATCGCCGAAGAACTCAAAGACAATGCCGGTGTAAACACCACCATGACGGCGGATTTCGAGAATGTTAATGTCACTGGGGTAACGATGCCTGGTGATCAGGTATTTGATTATGTCTACAATCCAACCGTTTCGACAAAGATCAATTGGCAGAATGGAACGCCAACAATCATCAACCAATCCGATGATTGGACCGCCGATAATAAACTGGACTTTAACATCGGAACAATAAAAGTCGGTCAGTTCTGGAATGCGACATTCCGGCTGAGAGTCAATCAGAGTGGCTTGATTGATGTATTCGGTAAGAATTCAACAGTATACTTCAATGGTGGTACAGAGATCCTAAATCTACCTCAAACTTTCATCTCGGTAGTGCCCAAACTCAATGTAACTGCGATTGGGGTAAAAACAATATCCCTCACCAATCTCACTGTTACGGAACCCGGAGAAATCAAGGCCCTCCTGCCAACAATGTGGAATACGAACTATGCGGGAAATAGTACTATCACTGAAAAGGTCTATTATTCCATTGATAATGGACCTTGGGTGTTGT
>CAYWHL010000128.1:0-6509 GCA_964457995.1 uncultured Methanoregula sp.
TGCCGTGCGGTGCATCACACGGGCTTTCATGCCATCGGCCTTCTCGTCCCAGAGATTGACATCCGTTGCGATCAGTTTCCCCCCACACGATCGGCAGCGGTTGCCCGCCTGACTCTGCACTTCCATGTGATTGCAGGAGTCGCAGGCGCTCATGTGGTAGATTATAGAACCGCTGGTAGGGGGCTGCTCAACGCCCCTGAGCAGGTGCATGAGTACACTTTTTCCCGCCCCGCTCCTGCCAATGACACCGATGATCTCTCCTTCAGGAATCTCAAAAGAAATATTATTCAGTACTTTTTTCCCCTCGAACTCCATGCAGAGATGATCAACAGAAAGAAATGGTGTGGTCAATTGTATCTCTCCTCAATTACGGGTTATCCAATTTTTTTTAAAATCCGCAGGCGCATCCTTTCTCTGGCATGTGGAGTACTCGGTACCTTTACAGGGACCAAGCCCCCGCCTGATTGCCCGCCCGCGTTTGAGCGGCCCGGTTCCGTCAAAGTTTGGCATATATCCCTCAATAGTCTAATCGATTAATTACACTTATGAGCGTAAATATTTAAGCGTAGTGAAATAAAAAAAGAGAAGATTACATGGAGGAAGTCATATCGTGAGCAATCCCGTGATGGCCCTTTTTACGATGGCATTTCGGGCATTGGCCTTCTGCCGCTTTCCGGCACCCGGTCATCTCGATACCCTTGCCATTTACCAGGGCATCGGCAATCTTTTTCCGGGTTTCATGCAGATCGCGCCATGCCGTTTTTCTGGAGACTCCCAGTTTTGCTGCAGCTTCTTCCTGTTCAAGCCCTTCGAGATCAACAAGACGAATCAGTTCAATCTCTTCGGGTTTTAAAGAGATTACGATACCGTCTTCATGTGGGCAGCAGCGGGGTTCATAGCAGCGCGACTCCCCGATCCCTTCAATGATACGCCGGACACGGGGTCTTCCCCTGCGGGGGCATGGGGGTAATACAGTATCTCCGTTGTCCGTCATTGTTTTTTCATCCTGTAATCAATGATACTCTTGCGATATGAATTAATGTTCTTACTGCTGCGTGTATGACCGGGCATTTGAAGCACGGATATTTTGTTTATTCCCTGGTTGAGGTCTTCTGTTGATAAAATAGCGTTTGATCATCCGTGTCTGCGGGGCGTTCACCCTTATTTTTTCGATTCTTACCACCCGGTACGGGCAGGTGAAGAACGGACCCTGGTACAACCTGTGGAAGAATCCTGATATTGCGGGTGATGCATGTTCATCCATTGCAAAAAATCTGCGGAACTCCGGCACTGTTACCCAAAGCCCATCACGTTCATGTCCCTTCATATACTCTTCTAAGAGTTCAGGGATCGCGTGATAATCGGTCATCGCTCTCATTGCTCCGCACAGTTTATTTGTTTTAAAAAGATGATGGTTAATGACAGCGCGGTCCGTGCCCGCAACGGTGGCGTGCTTCTTTTCCGGCCTCTCCGGACCCGCAGCAGCAGGAATCGCCAAATTTTTTGGTGGGCGTGCATTCCTCCCTGTGGCTTATGCCTTCTTTATGTTGCTTGTGGCCCTCCCCCAATGCGCAGGTGTGCCCGGTGCTGTTTATTTCAGTGGACACCGCTGGCTGGTTCTTGTTGATTTTGTGTGTAGTTGTTTCTGGCATTGTGTCACCATGGGTACGGATTTTCCGTGCTATAATTACACATATGCGCATAAATGATTAAAAAACATTGGGCCGGTCAATCCCCGGCAAATCTGGTCATCACCAAACCGGTTCCTCCTGAATTAGTGTAAATATTTGTCCGTGCATGCACTGATATCCTCTGCATGGAACGATCTTTGCCGGGCATGCGGTGAAGTGACATGCATGACTTTTTTTAATAGAAAGAAATATTTCCAAACTCGGACGATGGTTCTCTATGAATTCACGGTTATCCCTCACCGTTCTTGCAGATAACAACACCCTTATTGACCGGTACTTCAGTGGTGAACCAGGCCTTTCGTTCCTCCTCAATACTGCCGGAAAGAAGATCCTGTTCGATACCGGCTACTCGGGCATGTTCCTTGCCAATGCGGAGAAGATGGGAATCAGCCTGCGGGATCTGGATTGTGTCATACTCTCGCACGGGCATCTCGATCATACAGGAGGACTGGTCACGCTTGTCCGGCATCTCACTGAAGCAAAGATTGAATCGATGACGCAGAGGGTGCCGGAACTGATCGCTCACCCACGCTGTTTTTACCCAAAAGAAAAATTCCCGCTCCAGAATATCGGCTCGATCCTGGACGAAGAGGAGGTCCGGCGGCAGTTTTCGGTGAACCTGTCCGATAAACCGGTCTGGATCACCAGGGATCTAGTCTTTTTAGGAGAGATCCCCCGGAAGTTCGCGTTTGAACAGGGTAATCCGGGGGAGCAGAGGATTATCCTGCCCGATGGCAGTTCTGAACCAGACCTCCTGCTGGATGATTCAGCCCTTGCGTTTCGTTCCGGTGCCGGGCTTGTCATCATCACCGGTTGCTCGCATGCGGGGATCTGTAACATAACAGAATATGCCCGTGAGGTCTGCGGGGAGCAACGGATCGCTGATGTTATCGGGGGACTCCATCTCCTTTCACCGGACCCGCAGCGGTTAGATGAAACGGGAAAATACCTGCGCGAGCTTCACCTTAATGCCCTGCACGCCTGCCACTGCACGTCGCTTGCGGCAAAAATTGCCCTTGCACGATATTGTCCTGTGCAGGAGGTTGGTGTGGGGATGAAGATTGATGCAGGGGCCTGTGAATAATTATGGTTTGTCAATATTCACGTCAAACGATCGTCAGGCTCTTTCCCATCCGGCTTGAGATTCCTGCCGGCATGCCGGAAAAATTTCCAGTGCAGGAGCAGGTGGATGATGAGCAGTGCGGTAAAGGCAAAGCTCGTATAGTCATGCATCGTGACCCACTTGCTGCGGGTGATGCCAAGATACAGTGACCAGCTGTTTCCTCTACCCCCTCCTGATGGAAGCACAAGGTACAGCACCAGGCCGGTGATAAGCGACGGGATGAACGTGATCAGGCAGCCGATATCGACGATTGTGTTGATGGTGATGCGTTTCATGTCAGGTTCCTCATACTGATGTGATGGTATATGGGCAATTAAAACATTTGGTGATCACAAGGCGGAGTTCCTTTTTGTCAGTCAGCTGGTTATCTAACCCTGCCTGCCAGAAGAGAGTCCGGTTGGATTTGTACCTGCTGATGATTGTGTCAAAGCTTAAAAGGGGTATTTTATTACCGCTTGTATTCCTTCACCTGGAATAATTTAAAGATCTCATGCACGAGAGAGAGCGCAGTACAAGGACGCTTAAATAAATTTTTTATCAACACGAATAACACTCTTCAGAAAAGCCGGATGAGATTTTCCCTGCCTTTCCTGACTTTCTGTATTGTCCCTTGTTCATGGAGATGGTTGAGTGCAACACCCACCGTTGATTTGGGAATACTGAGGTCCCTTACGATCTCTGACTGGTAAAGTTCTCCCCCATTATCGGTAAGCAGCTGGATAATGCGCTCTTCAAGTGTTTTGATCTCCCCATCGGACAGAACTGCTACAGGTTCTTCCGGCGCATTTGTTTTTTTGCGTTGCCTTATTACAAGGAATAATCCAAAACCCGCCAGAACAAGAATAATTATTCCAAGACCCGGAACAACCCACGTCAGTGGAACTGTTTGTTTTTCAAGGATTATACGGGGCTCACCGGCCCCAAATGAACGTTGGCCATACCATATGAGCCCGCTGCGTACCTGATCGGGCAATGGTTCAACGCTCTTTACGGTGTAACTTTCAGGATACCGGACAACAAGTGTATTATCTTTTTCAAGATAGAGACCGCCAACAAACGCATCGCCGATGTTTATGTCAGATCCTGGCCGGGCAAAGCCATTCCATGTACACGAGTAAAAAATAACACCGTACGTACCGGTAGGGGATGTCTGAATCGCTGCATCTCCGGAAAAACTACTGGTTTTTATGGGACGGGCCGTGGCAATTGTTGCCTGTGCTGCGGATCGCGTCATTAAATCCTGGAACTGGGGGAGATAGACCGGTTGCAGGTTTTGTGAATAGTTATCAAATGCAGTCCTGTCGGCTTCTGTTGCAAGAAGGGTCCGGTACTCCACATGCCAGACTGCTGAACCATCTTCATGAACATCGATTGTATATGTGATGGAATAGGATGGATCGACTGCAATGACACCCGCCGGGAAACCCAGCAGGATTAGCAGTACGATTAGAATACACCTGTACCTCACTACCAGCATAACGGGTCACCTTCATGTATCACTAACATGCCCGGGTATAAAAATAAATTACTGTAATCACCCGCATTGCCGTGTGATCCAGCGGAATTCCGGTTGCAGTAATTACCTGCCCTTTGATTTTCCCTGACTGCCAACATCTGCATTTCCATTTCCGTTCCCATTATTGTTTCCCTGGTTATCTGATCCACCCTGGTTATTCCGGGCCTGGCCAGTCACTGTCGGAGCCGGGCTCGTTATGGCTGGTTGCGTGGTTATTGTGGCCGGGGAATGAGATGTATTCTTATTTCCCTGCGCTTTCTCCCGCTGCTCGTTTCGAACCTGCTCTTCAGTCTGGTTAAGCCCGCTATTTCCATTGCCCGCACGGTTCTGTTCCTGTACTTCCTCTCTATAGGCTCCCGGAGGTGTAACGTTTCCCTGTCCGGATGTACGCCCGAGCCTTATTGCGTTCTTTTCTTCAAACTTCTGCCCGAGCATAAGACTGTTATCATGAGCCCGGACTAGTCCGGTATTGTTGGGGTGAGAGAGCATGAGTCTGGCAAGTACCTGTTCGTGTTTTGCGGTCATCTCCTGTGCATGTACCAGTCCGGTTGTATTGGATGGAATATCAGCCAGCGAGTTTTTTGTCAGATTGAGTTTCTGCTGGTACAGATCAAGCGCCCGCCCGGCATATTGTGTCCTGTTGGTTTCCAGTTGCCGTTGTACCTCAGCAAGGCGAAGATTTGCATGGTTCATTCTTTTCTCCAGTCTTTCAGTCTGGTTGAACGTGAATGACTCATCAAGGTCTTCCATTGCGATCTTCAGACCATAGAGTGCATTGTCAGCCCCTATGGAATCTCCCTGGACGGATAAGCCTGCGGGAACACTATTATCCGGTATGATAGTCTGTAAGTCTGCCTGTGCTGCTGCAATTCCCGTTGTGCAGAGCAATGCAAGCACTACCAACCCTGATACCTTCATGATCCTGTTTTGCATATTGTCTCTCCGATTTTTCGGCTGTTGCCGTTAGTTCCTTGTTGAATCCTTGGGAAATTAAGCATGGTGAAAATCCATAAAAAGCCCGAGGGTTTGTAAGTGTTCAGGTTTTTAATTGATCGTACCTGATCGTTCAGAATTTAAATTAGGGCTCGTTCAACAGGAAAAATTTAAAAAAAAGTTTTGCAGGAAATCCTGGCCAGATCTGTTGTGGATGTTGCTTAAGCGCGCGAAAAAAAAAGCCGGGTGATGCAGAAACCTGCAAAAAATTCCTAAGTGAAAAGTAAAACGATACGCGCCTTTTTTAGAACTACCCTACGATATATTCCCATTATCGTAAGTTTGCCAAGTTGTTCCTTCTTCTCTCTCCAGATGGCAGTCCAAGATACAGCACCAGCCCGGTGATAAGCGACGGGATGAACGTGATCAGGCAGCCGATATCGACGATTGTGTTGATGGTGATGCGTTTCATGAGAATCTCCTCATGATTCTCTGGAGATGTCCGGATTAATAAATTCAATGGGGATTTTTGTAGTAAGTCATGAGGCAGCCCGATGTGAGCATGGTGATGACGCACCGTATTGGCGGGTCTCCCACCGCTGGAATATCTCTCTCCCCGTCATGCAGTATACGGATGATTGCGTCCCGTGCTGCATCATGTGGAAGCAATCCCCATCCGGCTTCATCCACAACATGGAGCGCTGCTGCTGCCCGTGCAACTGATTCCGGTTCCCGCGCCCATATTCTCAGGTATTGCAAGAACCTCTCCCGCTCTTCCATTCCGGTGAGGTCTATGGAACCTGCCTGAATCGCGGTTTTCCAGATATCATCTTCTGTCACCCCGAACCGGGACAACCGCACCAGTACATCGCGTTGCGATGCGGGGGACAGGCCTGTCTCCATCTCCAGTGCGGTGTGTGTTGCCTGCATTACGGTCCTCCCAATCAGCTCCCCGAGTTTGGAATGCTTGCCGGCATTTGAAAGATGCCGGGATGAACCGGGATCCGTAACAATGATGATCATGTCCGTTCCGGACCCGGTGGCGATACCGGTCGAGTAGATGCTCCGGGCCATCAGCTGCTGTAGGGCCGCAGCCTTCGCCTCGGTCGCTGTCATCACCGCCCGTGTCATGGCATACTCCGGAAGATCGGCACTGATGAGGAGGATAGTATTGATCGTACCGTCGACCGGCTCAAAGGAATCGCCATTCTCGTAGTACGATGCCGGGTCACCGGCCCTCCCGCCA
>CAYWHL010000129.1:0-6474 GCA_964457995.1 uncultured Methanoregula sp.
CTTTTTCTTTCTCACTTTTTCTTTCTCACTTTTTCTTTCTCACTTTTTCTTTCTCACTTTTTTTTACGCCTGATTCCTGCAACAAGCCATACGATACCGGGTGCCAGAATCACCCATATCAGTGAGGCACCTGCTTTTGTCGTTGCTGGTGTTGGCGCTGGAGAAGCCGGTATTGTTATGCTTGTCACGTATTCACCGGTTTTTTGGGAGACCATCTTTGCATATACCGTATAGGAAACACCTCCCTTTAGATTGACAGTTGAATTCCAGTAAACGTAGCCGGGAGCGTACAGCTCGATTATGTGATCTCCTATGCCGATATCATTGATAGTGAGTGGCGTTTCTCCACTGTAAATGTTGTCAAGATATACAAATGCATTCGGAGGATCTGATGTGACATATACTGAATTCAGCAATGAAGATCCCGATCTGAGTAAACAGGTGACGTTCGTTCTGCTTCCCGGAGAGATTCTGACCATCGTAGCATAGGGATTGTAGCCGTTCAGGACTGCGTCTATCGTGTAGCTCCCCGGTGTTACATCATCGATGGTGAATGGAGCGATTCCGAAGAAATACCCATTAAGATAAATCTTTGCTCCCTGCGGGAATGAGTCAACTGACAGTGAGCCATGGGATAGCGAAGGTGCCGGGACCGGGACGGGTCGTAACCTTGTATACAGGCTCGTTGTCTCGCCCGCATCCGGCATAGTAATAGTTCCGCGGGCAGTCGTAAATCCTGGTTTTTCAACAGTAAATGCCTGGACAGGGGCCGCCATATATACTGTAACCACCAGCTGACCATCATTAATCATGCCCTGGTACTTGCCGTCAAAGTACACCGATGCCCCGTCAATATTACTCTGGACCTGGATCCACCCCATGTTGCTGATTGCGATGCAGGCTACCGGAACCATCATGCTGACAAGACAGGCGATTACAAAAAAATAAATTTTTTTCATATATCTGCCATTTCCCGCATTTCCTGATGCACTAATATCATCTCATCAAACCGGCCTTGCATCTATTTCAGCTGGAAGCAGCTGTTTGAGGAGGATGTCCGGTACCTGCTGTGATGTGTGCACTGCCATATCAAAGTATGCCCGGTTGTCGCGCTCACCTTTGTATTTGAGGTTGATCTGGAAATGGGTATCAAGTAGCGTAATTATGCCCAGTGTTGTAATCACTGCCCGCCGTTCTGAAATAATCCTGTCCTCACCCACAACCAGTTTTTGCCGGTCCCCATCAATATCAGAAATTAATTCGTTCTCGTACGACAGTACATTGATATGTGTATTCCCGACTGCGATAGTCTGACCTTCGGGGAACGAGACGCCATATGTGGTCGTGAATGGCATAGAGACCCCCGGGGCTACATTCGTTACCGTCACGCTCAGTGATAGCCAGACAACAGCTGCAACTATCACGGCAAGCACAATGAGATAGATGATTATTTTTATCGTGCCCGAACCTCCCTTTTGTTTTTGCCGGGCGCGTTCATCTTCCATTGCCTGCGTTCGTGCCTGTTCTTTTGCCTGTTCGAGCTCCTTCTGCTTCTCCTTTTCCTCTTCCCGTGCTTTTTCCCGGGCTTGTTCTGCGGCTCGTTCATCATCCCGTGAAGTAAGATCTGCCATACAAATCACCAATTTTTCCTGAATTTTTCTTCCCGAATTACAACTTAATTGTTCGTTCTTCCCTGATATGACAGTAGTAGTGATTGAGTGGAGAAATCATCATTGAAATATGATAATTTTTTGTACCATATCAGTGCATCTGGATATATTACAGGAATATATATAACCCTTGTCCGATGTTGCATAATTTGAATACATGCAGATTAGTAATAATTTGCAGGAGATTAACTCCGAAAAGAAAGGATACGCAGTATAATAACATACTCAGCTGCAATACCGGTAACTGTCAGGGACACTTTAAAAAGTATTATTTATCCTTAACCTTCCATACCTGCACCGTGTTCTGGATACATTGAAAAATACATATTCAGGTTTTTGCCAACGGGGGTTTCTGAACCCCGGTCGACCGGATCTGGTATATAATCTGGCGTAAATCATTCATTTTTAACTTCTCTATGAGAAGTTCCTGTTCTTTGAGTTTTTTCAATGCATACCGGACAGTACGGGGATGAAGGCTCGTTTTTTTCACAAGGTCTTTCTGGGTCATTGCACAGCCCGAATTGAGGATCTTCATCACTTTTTTTGAAGACAGAGGTAGTTTTGTCGCAGTCATATACAGGGGACATGCACTAGTAATCGCAACTGGTCCCGCATCCCTCCTCCAGTTTCTGGTCAGATTCCTCTTTATCTGCAAGGATCGAAGCAAGCGCCTTCTGCACGAAATCGTCAAAGGTTTTCAGTGTCCCCCAGTTTTCCGTCACATAAGCATCCGAACGTTCATGGTCCGGAAAAATAAGGACATTTCCTTTTTCGTTTGGTCCTGAAACATATTTTCTTGACCGGTGATGACTTTCCTGTTTCTTTAGTATCCTTGAATTGGTCACCCAATAGAACTGTGTATCCTGTGCATCTACATAGATCTCGTGATCCTGTTCAAATTTTTTCAAGAGACCCGGTGTTTTTTCTGCACTCCCATCACCTCTCTCAGATTGGTTATCGGTCGCATCAGCATGGGCCATACACGCATGCACAGCTTCATGCTCCGCAGCAAGGTCCAGCCGGATTGCCCGGATGAGCTCTTCTGACGTTAATTGACGTTCCGGGATTTTACCACTGAATGGGTTGACAAATTCTGGCATTGTTCCACCTCTTTTTACATCATCTGATTGTAGTGTCTCCTGCACTCCTTAGAAAAAGAAACACATCTGTTTTAATCCTGGCATCCTTTATACAGGAGTTCCTGCTCATTTCTTCTGCAAATCAAACCGTCTGCTTACCATATCCCAGTTCACAATATTCCAGAATGACTCGACAAATTTCGCACGATCATTCCTGTAATCCAGATAGTATGCATGCTCCCATACATCGAGCACAAGGAGAATAGCAAAACCGGGGATAATGTTCACGTTGTGTTTCTCAACCTGCATGATAAGAGGCCTCTGCGTTTTTTCACAGTAAGTTACTATAGCCCATCCTGAACCCTCAACACTCGTTGCAGTCTGGGTAAACTCCTTTTTGAACCGCTCAAATTTCCCAAATTCGCCATCGAGTGCTTTTGCCAGTCCCCCTGTCGGTGCTCCGCCACCTCCCTTTCCCGCAGGTGCAAGATTCTCCCAGAACCGGTTGTGGAGTCTGAAACCCCCGATATGGAATGATAGTTCCTTAAGGGTCGCCTTTAAATCAAGGTCCGCATTGTCCTTCCGGGCTTTGTCCAGTTTTTCAAGAACTGCATTTGCACCCGTGACATATCCCTGGTGATGTTTCAGGTGGTGCAGTTTTAATTGTTCTTCTGAAATATACGGCGCTAAAGCAGTATACTCATAGGGTAGTTTTGGTAGCGAGTACAACTTGATTGGTTCCATACATCAGTTCCTCCTTCTTAGTCATCCCTCCTGTATACAGGACAGGATTTTCATCTGATGGCTAGGGTATTGAAAATGAAGTTTTATAGACTATTGCCCATAACTCAGATTTTGAAACAAATTGTGAAACAACCCGGTGTTTTTTTTAAAAAAGGATTACGCATTATTATTTTTTTCGTGAATCATCATCTGTTCAAATTTATCCTTTGTTTTCACCTCCTCTTTTCGTTCAACGATTACTTCCCAATTTACTATTTACATCAGCCGTATTTTTGTGACGGAAATGATTTTTATCCCTTCTCTCATAACGGCAATTGTAGTTCCCGGTGAACCTGTCGGATTTACCAGAGAATTATTCAATGGCAATTTTTCCTTTGGGTACTTTTTCCGTCTTCTTCAGATGAACTTCAAGCACCCCGTTCTTGACAGTCGCAGTCGCTTTGTCTTCGGTGACCGGCAACGGAAGGGGAACGATCCTCGTCATGGAACCAAACCTGCGCTCACGGAGGTAATATCCCTCTTTTTCTTCCTTCTTCTCTTCTTTGCGTTCCCAGGAAATTTCCAGTGCCTGCTGATTGATCAGGTCAAGACTGATGTCATTTTTTGTAATCCCGGGTATAAGATCTGCTGTTACAACAACTTCATCGCCATGTTCGGCCACATCAACGCGGAGCCGGGACTGTTGTGCCGGCAGCATCTTTGTTGCTGACTCACCTGCAGAAGGTAACAATGCTGTCGGGCTCGTCTCGTACATCTGATGAAATAATGCATCCATGTAATTTCTCATATCTTCGATCTCATCAAAGATTGACTTGTAATACCGTCTTGCCATAAATCCTCCTCTCCATATTTACCGTATGGCTGACCCGCATGATTCAATTTTTATCATGTATGCGGGCTGACCAACTTCCTGATAACCCGTGGTTGGATCCCCTTTGACTCTTCTTTGGGGATCTCCATGGCAAGGGACCCTGCACCTCTGAGTATCACATGAGTGCCCTGTCGTCCCTTGTCCGTCAGGGTAATTATTCGGGGAATTTTATCAATTTTTTTCCGTAAATCAGATTTTGTGACAAAATTTGAAACCATTTTTATGCCGTTGAGCACATGTACCTGACCATTAAATGCCCTTCTTAAAACTGCCTGAAAGAGAGAAGAGAGATTATCTGAATACAAAAGGAGCATGTTTTTTGGATTATATTCTTGGTATGCTGAGGGATAAACGGAATTGTCATCAATACGTCCCTGCTATCCGTTCAAACATTTTTCGTTTATTCCTGTGTTATTTTTCACCCACAAAGGCTTCCTTCATCAGTTCATCCTGTTTTTTCGTCAGTTTTTCAGGAATCTTTACAATAACCTTAACAAGCAGATCCCCCCTTCCGCTGTAATTCAGGTAGGGCATTCCCTGCTCCCTGAGGCGGAAGAGGGTATGACTCTGCGATCCGCGGGGAATTTTCAGGGTCGCACTTCCGGTGATGGTAGGGACCTTGATCTCACCACCCAGGAGGGCAGTTGCAAGCCCGACAACTGCTGTGCTGTACAGGTCCGCCCCCTGCCTCTTAAAGACGGGATGCTTTTTTATATGGACAACGGCATACAGGTCGCCCGGTGGACCATGATCCTCGCCAGGCTCTCCCTCACCGGCAATTCTTAAGAACTGACCATCTTCTACTCCAGCAGGGATTGACACCTCAATTCTTCTTGTTCTCCGGATTGTCCCTCTCCCATGGCAGGTCTCACAGGGCTTCCCGATGATCTTTCCGCGGCCGCCACATTCGGGGCACTGGGCAATATTCATCACCTGCTGGTGGCCGATCCGCTGGACCCTTCTTATCTCGCCGGTGCCTTTGCAGGTGGGACAGTCCTTTATAAAACCCGGTTGTGCACCTGAACCATGGCAGGTACCGCACTCATAGTTATGCGGAACCTCAACCGTGTTTTTTGTGCCATAGAACGCATCAGTGAGGGAGATCTCGATCTCGTACCTGAGGTCTGCACCAGCCCGGCTCCGTGCCCTCCCGGAACCTGCTGAGAATGCATCGAATATATCACCTAAACCGAAGTCCCGGAAGAGATCATCGTAACTGGGTGTCCTGTACCCGGAAGTGTCCCCGGGCCTGAAGGCAGCATGTCCTACCTGGTCGTACTCTGCCTTTTTCTGCGGGTCACTCAGCACCTGGTATGCCTCATTGATCTCCTTGAACTTCTCCTCAGCCTCTTTGCTCCCCTTGTTGAGATCCGGGTGGTATTTTCTTGCCAGATGCCTGAACGCCTTTTTCAGGTCATCCTGCGATGCATCCCGTGTGACACCCAGGGTCTCGTAATAATCTTTTTTTTCCATCGGCGCACGAATCAGTTATTTCTCATCATGAACCTTGAAGTCAGCATCCACGACATTGTCACCGCTTTTACCACTCGTCTCTGCCCCGGAGTCGCCAGCTGAACCTGCCTGGGGGCCTGCCTGTTCCTGTGCCTGTCGCTGGGCGGCCTGCTGGTACGCGGCCGAACCGGCTTCTCCCAGTACTTTTTGAAGGTTTTCTGTCTCGGCTTTGATCTTTGCGCTGTCCTTTCCTTCCAGTGCGCTCTTGACTGCCACAATTGCCGCATTCACTTTGTCAACCAGTTCCGTGCTCAGTTTTCCTGCAAGGTCGGATTTTGTCTTTTCCGCTGTATATAGTAAAGAATCAGCAGTGTTGCGGACTTCAACTTCTTCTTTTCGTTTTTTGTCTTCTTCTTCAAACTGTTTTGCTTCACTGACCATTTTCTTGACATCACTATCTGCAAGTTTAGTCGATGCGGTGATGGTCATCTTCTGCTCTTTTCCGGTCCCGAGATCCTTTGCTGAAACATTCAGGATGCCGGATGCATCGATATCGAATGCGACCTCAATCTGGGGAACACCCCGGGGAGCCGGGGGGATTCCAACGAGATTGAACTGCCCAAGGCTGACATTATCACTTGCCATCGGACGTTCACCC
>CAYWHL010000130.1:0-6430 GCA_964457995.1 uncultured Methanoregula sp.
GTAAACCATACTACAGCCGCGCACTCTACCAAGCTGAGTTAAGGCGGGGCACTGCTCTAATAATGTAGGGAAAGTTTGGTATTAAACATATCGTAAAGGATACTGTTTTTACGGGCCAAAAACGTCAGATCCGGGCGTGGTGCAGGTTTTCTTTAAATAATTCGCATGCAAATAAAGATGTATGACTGCTCGCAAGGATGTTGCGGGGGATCGTCATCTTCTCCGATAGCCATGCTCATGAAGAAGTGACTGTTTTTGACACTACGCTCCGGGATGGAGAACAAACCCCGGGGATTGCATTCACCTTTGAACAGAAACTTGAGATCGCACGTCAGCTCTCTGACATCGGTGTCCAGACAATCGAAGCAGGATTTCCTGCATCGTCGAAAGCCGAAAAAGAGACGGTTACTGCTATTAAAAAGCTCGGTCTTGAGGCGAATATTTGCGGGCTCGCCCGTTCAGTAAAAGCTGATATCGATGCATGCCTTGATTGCGATGTTGACATGGTGCATGTCTTTATCCCGACGTCAGATATCCAGCGTGAGAACACTATCAACAAGAGCCGTGAGGAAGTGCTTGACATTACCGACGATATTATCCGGTATGTACGTCAGCACACAGATCGGTGTATGTTCTCTGCTATGGATGCGACACGGACAGATTGGGATTACCTCATCAGGGTATTCCAGACTGCGGCAAACGCGGGTGCAACGATTGTCAATGTGCCAGATACAGTGGGTGTCATCTCACCTTCCGGCATGAAAACACTCGTTACCCGGATCGCACGGGAGGTCAGCTGCCCCATAGACGTGCATTGCCATAACGATTTCGGGCTTGCAGTGGCAAACACGATCGCGGCAGTTGAGGCCGGTGCGTCACAGGTTCAGGTGACCATAAATGGCTTGGGTGAACGGGCAGGTAATGCTGACCTTGCCCAAACTGTGATGATCATGGAATCGATCTACCGGATCAACACCGGGATCAAAAAAGAGCGACTGGTCGAGACCTCGCGCCTTATCTCGCGGTTCAGTGGTATTGGCATCCCACCCACTCAACCGGTTGTTGGTGAGAATGTTTTCTCTCACGAGAGTGGTATCCACTCGCACGGTATCATCAAGAATACCGCAACATTTGAACCTGGCATCATGACACCGGAGATGGTCGGGCATCGCAGGCGGTTAACACTCGGAAAACACGTCGGAAGACACGCTGTGTTCCAGATGCTTTCTGATGTACATATCGAACCATCGGACACACAGCTGGACGTCATTGTCGAGAAGGTCAAAGCAATTGCGAGCAAAGGGAAAAGGTTGACTGATGCTGATCTTTACGAGATCGCTGATAGCGTAATGGGTATTGAATTAAACCATAAGATGTTCGATCTCGAGGATATTGCAATTATGACAGGAAACCACGTAATCCCGACTGCAAGCGTGAAAGCAAAAGTCAATGGGAAAGAGTTTATCTTCTCAAGTGTCGGGAATGGCCCGGTTGATGCGGCTCTCCATGCCATCCTTGGAATCACACCAGCGCGTCTCCAGCTCAAGGAATTTAATATCGAGGCAATTTCCGGAGGTTCAGATGCCATGTGCCATGTGACCATCGCAGTAGAGGACGAACACGGTAAAATCTTTGATGCAAGTGGGAGTGGTGATGACATTGTCCTCTCATCTGTCGAGGCATTGGTCAATGCGATTAATCTGATAAACCGGAAATAACTTTTACATTTTTCCGTGGAGTGGGTAAACGTCTTTTAAAAAGCATATAACTTAGTACCATTTGAGAGCCGGAAGGGGAGAACCTCATCAAGAACAGTCTTGATCGCCAGAAGTTTACGAAGCTGTCTACGGAGTGTACGGTCTGCAGCCGGCAGCAAAGAGGAAAACCTTCCTGAAACCCGAAAGGTCGTTTATGGTATTTTTATACGAAAAAGCGTTATGAAAATTATGCTGCAGTCGGGGCACCTTTGCCTTCAATTGCTGCCTTAATCTGGGCTTGTAGCTGTTCAAATTTGCCCTGCATCATTTTCTCCTGCTTTTCCAGCGACTTGATGCGTAGTTCAAGTGTCTCAATCTTTTCGGTGAGTTTTGCCTTAATGACTTCTTTTTTCTTCTGCATCATTACCGTACCAACACTCAAGTACATGACGGCATCATCTGTTAAATCGCTGATCTCTTCCTGAGCACGCTTTGCCTCACGCACTGCCATCTCATACTGGGCTTTCTGCGAAAGGATAGTCTGGAGCTGCTGCTGGATCTGCTGGAGCATCCCCAGCTGATTCTGTACTTTGGGTGAAAGATTGTTCATAGTTGTTACTCCTCCTATTGTATCGGTTCCAATTGATAAAAAGGATTATTCAAAAACTCCCGGGAGGTAGGTTTACATTTAATTTTTATGTACTATTGAGGAAAAAAATCATTACACGATACTAATGGGTGGTATTATGCAAGATCCTGCATCTCATCTGCCACGTTCACAAGCCGAAGATACATGTTGAGCGCAGCACGGAGTGCTGCAACATCCTGCGCCTCTACTTTGAGCACGAGAGAGTCCTCACCTTCAAGCCAGCAATGGGTAATCGAACGTGGATTCACCTCATCGGAAAGTTCCGGAGCCAGCGCTTTGTAGATCTGCTGCGCATGGGATGTCGAAAAGCGAAAGATCGCCTCATGAAGGGGCATGGGATAACCTTGTATATAATTATGAATAAAAGGGAGATAAAAATATTTTTTTAATTCAGACTTTTTTTATCTGAAATAACGGTTAACGCGATTTCATCTCTTTAATTGCTGCGCCGCGCTCTTTGAAAAGGATTCGGTGTCCACAATAGGGACACCGGACGTTGACATCTATCTCAACTTTCTGCTTGCACCGTGCGCATTTATATGTACTTGCCATACCGATCCAGATTATCCTTTCATTTGCTCAAGTATCCGGTCGATTGCCCGTTGCGCAATCTTCATGGCCGGAGTCTGCGGCTGGTATGCTCCACCGGCAAACTTGTACCCGCATTTACGACATTCCCAGATTCCGGTACCCCTCCGCTGAATTGACTTCATGTCACATTTCGGGCAACGGTGGAGGGCACCTGATACTGCTTCTATTTCAGCTACTCTCTTGCGTACAAATCTTCCGTACCGGCAGCCAAAACGTCCGGAACTACCTGTAACTTTCCCTTTTGCTTTATGAGTCGCGCGTGCCATAATAATTACCCATCGATCTGTCTTCTTTTATTTGTCCTCGTAATTAATATACTTGATTGAGGATTTTTATCTGCCCTTCACCTTTGGAGAGTTTGTTAATGAGATCGTAGAATTCTCCCTGGATACCGGCTGGAATGCGAACCACGCAGACCCATGAACCATCTTTCTGCCATTCGTCCTTCTCCAAGGTTGATCCAGCAGTAATATCCCCATATGCTTTAGCAGCAAAATCTGGCGGGATTCGAATCGCGAGCCGAAGTTCTTCAAACCGGATGGGAAGAAGCGGTCTCAATACTTTGACTGTTTCTTTTACCTGTTCATCCAAGTGTTTAAAGGGATCAATGTTAACCCTCGCTTCTTCCATCGCCATCTCAATCCGTTGAGGAGGGTGCGGGTGACCGGTCTGGGGATTAATTGCATGCCTCGCAATAAAGGTGATGACCTGCCTGCGTTTGTCCTCAATCATATGTTTGCGCTGTTCTGCAGTGAGATGGATCTCTCCCTTTTCGATAATGCGACGGGCGATACTGCTAAAGTCGGTGGTATGAAATACCTTTTCAAGTGATTCGTCCGATGCACGCGTTCCACGCGAAGCGTTGCTAAAGATATTTAGTGCCGCTACAACATCTTCAATGTCGACCTTCTGGCCCTGCCGTACCAGTGCTGCCTGGTTTGGGTCAACGAGAATCTCAAAGCGCTCTCCGAAACTCTCAAGACGTGCTACCACGGCCTTTTCGAGCGGTATCATGGGAATTCACTGCTTGAATTGTCCGACAAACGTAGCGACTTCTTCTTTACTCATTTTCCGGAAAACCGGGTTAACGCGTCCAATTACACCGATCTCAACTGTGTCAACATCGAACTTGCCCTCAGTGGCGGAATGCAGTGCTTTTAGCCCCAGAAGGATTACATCCTTAATCTCAGATTCGGGATTGTATTCCTCTTCAAAAACTTTCATCGCAGCGGGGCGTCCGATACCAATACCTGTTGCTTTGTATTCAAGGAGGGTCCCTGAAGGATCGGTTTCGAAAAGACGGCACTCACCATCACTTACGCCAGCAATGAGCAACGCCGTCCCGTAGGGGCGTATGCCTCCATACTGAGTGAGCGTCTGCATATGGTCACAGAGCTTTTTTGCCAGGGCTTCGACTTCTATAGGTTCATCGTACGAAACGCGGTTGATCTGGCATTCGATCCGGGCCCGGTCAACAAGAGACCGCGCATCACCGACCAGCCCGGATGAAGCGACTCCGATATGTTCATCAATTTTAAAAATTTTTTCGATAGATGATGCCTCGAGAAGCTTCGAGCTTACGCGCTTATCAACTATCAGGACAACTCCATCTTTTGCTTTTATACCGACTGCAGTTGTCCCACGCTTTACTGCCTCACGGGCATACTCTACCTGGTAAAGTCTGCCATCGGGAGAAAAAACGGTGATTGCCCTGTCATATCCCATCTGATATTGTGGTTGCATTATAATTCCTCCAGATCTTCTCTTGTCAAGAACAATCGGTTTGTATTTTTAAATCCCTTTTCAATTACATCAACCTTCTGACCGTTACACTGATGAATCAGATAGGTTTTTCTTTCAAAGGAGCATTCGAGAGGGAGGGGGCATTCCAGGCCAGGAACTTTTACCCGGCGTATCCTGTCCCGCAGGGTCTCGATTGTTCCCGATGCTGCAACTATACGCAGGGCAATGCGGGTATCGCGGCACGATATGATCGTTGAGAGGGCTATTGACAGCTCGCGCTCAGTTCCCCGCCGGCAACGGACGATTACATAATCATCCTGCGAAGTGACAACTGCTGCCATGATAACTGCAGCCGTTACGTCACCCCAGAGCGAGGTTATTGCATCAGATACTGCGTAATAAAGATCCTTTTGTTCAATAAGTGCTCCAGCAGGTTCGATATGAATTAATATATACCGGCGTTTCTCACGCAACGTGGGAGGGCGTGTACTCATCAGATCACCTTCACTGCATATGCAGGTGAGCTGGTGACGGTGTCGACTCCGGAAAATGCCTTTTCAATGTCAGTGATTTCCATATCAATGAAAGAGCATATCCCCACAATTTCGCGGACAGCGCGCATTTCCAGAATAGAATGGGCATGTGATGAAATGGTCAGGGGGAATTCAAAACGGCGCTCAAGAACCAGGATATCGCGGTATCGCTGCATAGCGCGCTGTCGCGTAATACCTCGCCCGGAAATAAGTGGTGACATGTCAAGATCGATTGCGATATGATTGTCAGCTGCCATTTTGGCAGCTACATGGTCGAACGCGGTTTTATCTGCGGACTGGATACCCCGGATAATGTGAATTCCCTTAAGGCTGATTACTGCACGGTTAAACCCGTTATTCCCTGCCTGTACTGATACAACTGCCTGATGATTTCTTTCCCGTTTTATCCGGCTGGGAATATCTCTTACTGCTGTCTGCTGTATGAGGATTCCGGAGAGTACGTCAATCCCGGAAAACTCACCGGAAGGTGTGTCGGCGGCAACAATACTGTCAAAACCCAGTTCTTTGGCTTCCAGCGCCATCCTCCGCACCGATGAGTCCCCAAGGGGATAAGGATAGACACAGGCATCGGTGATCTTCATGAATGTAAACTTGCGTAAAAAGAGAATAAGATTATTTGCCCTGGTTCGCGTGAGAACGAATACTCGGGCGGGTCTTTTCAGTACCCTTACCCCGGGTTCTCATACCGCGCCCTTTTAGTCCGGCAGACGTCTTACCTCGCTCGGCCCGGCCACGGTGCGTTGAATTTGCCAGCCATGCAAGGTTCTTGTCGCTTCTGATCGAAGGGTGATGACCGTCAACAAGTATTACTTCGTAGTATTTGCGCTTCCCGTCCTGTCCGACCCAGTAAGAATTGAGCACTTCCATATTGGGGAATTTTTTTGAAGCGCGCTCTTCAGCAATTCGCTGGATACTTTTTCCTGCAGTAGATCGGTTCTTACCCATCCGTGCTGAACGGCGTGCGCGAACATACCTTGATGCTCTGCGTCCACCGCGGCGAACCTGTACGCGAGCAACAGCGATACCTTGTTTTGCCTTATATCCCAGTGAGCGCGCGCGGTCAATACGGGTGGGGTGTTCAATCCTGACAACGCTACCCTCACGGCGCCATTCCTGCGTGCGGTTCCAGAGGAGCTCTTTCACTCCACTCTTTGCGGGTACTTTCCATGCCTCCCTGACGAAGGCGTACATCGATT
>CAYWHL010000131.1:0-6425 GCA_964457995.1 uncultured Methanoregula sp.
TGCCGTCATCTTCCAGTCGATAAAACGAAGGTCATCACCGCGGATATACTCACGTATCGAACGGATCCCGTACCCGTGGAAGATGCTGAGCGCATCTTTTTCCCGGGCCCCGAACCCTTCCCTTATGTGGGATCGTTCGTACGCGGCATGCGGGTGCACATCAAGTCCGGGCCCACAAAAAGGATCAGATCCCATCACCAGCGAAGCGGTAAAGAACGGATCGGATACAGCCAGCGAGATCCCCGGAAAACTGATACTTCCCGGTACGAGAGGAGTAAGGGTGTACCTGAGGATAGCATTGCCATCCCTGGCAACAACTCCTGTGGTATTGGTCGGATCAGACAGGGTTGCGGGGGGTAGTACGTCGCTGACCCGGATGGTCATGCTGGGATCCGGACTGCAGGAAAAACCTGTTGTAATGACCGTAGTGCCTCCCTGCTGCACGACTTTGTGATCTGATGAGCGCGTGATCCGGGCGGACGTAATAATCCTGTGCATCCGCAGCCTGAACCGGACAGCAAGAGCAGCTGAGAGGAGGACGAGCGAGAATGTGGCAAGGAAAAAAGAAGGATCATCCAGCACGATCGCTGCTGCTCCCAAAAAGGCTGCCATTACCCATACACCCTGTGTAGAGCGCTCAGGTTCCATGCAGGTTACGGCACCTCGATCGTTCCCAGGATGTCGCGGATCACGTCCTTAGGTGACAGCCCCTCAATCTCCGCCTCACGGGTGAGAAGTATCCGGTGGTTGAGGATCTCGTATGCGATGGCCTTGACATCATCCGGAAGGACATACGTCCTTTTGGCGATCGCTGCCTTTGCCCGTGCGCCACGGACAAAAGCGATGGAGGCACGTGAGGAAGCCCCCAGATCGATATCGCTGTTTTCACGCGTTGCGACAACAATGTCACGGATATAGGTAAGGACGGGGTCCCCGATATGGATAGTGTTGACGGTCTGGATCATGGCAAGAAGGTTCTCCCTTGTTATATTGAGGGAAATGGAGTCGGAAAAATCGTTCCAGTCAAGTTTTCCGCTGCTTGCCCGCCGTACCAGATCAAGTTCATCATCAGACCCGAGGTGCCCGGATTTCAGGCTGAACATAAACCGGTCCCGCTGTGCTTCGATAAGGGGAAAAGTACCCTGCAGTTCGTACGGGTTCTGGGTTGCGATAACAAGAAACGGGATGGGGAGCCGGTAGGTGTCTCCATCGATGGTAGCCTGCTGCTCGCTCATTGCCTCGATAAATGCGCTCTGGGATTTGGGGTTGATCCGGTTGATCTCATCGGCGAGAAGGATGTTAGTGAAGATGGGTCCCTGCCGTAAGTCAAAGGTACGGGTAGCCTGGTCATAAATCCTGACCCCAATCAGGTCAGCGGGCTGGAGATCGACGGCCCCCTGGATGCGGTCGAACATGCAGTTTGTTGCCAGGGCAACTGCTTTTGCAATCGTAGTCTTTGCCGTTCCCGGAACGCCTTCGATCAGGATATGTCCTTCCGATAACAGCGCGATTAAAATGAGTTCGAGAAGGTCTGAGTTGCCGACAATATAGGTCCCGAGCTTCCCGATGATAGCGTCGGTGAAACGGGATATCCCGGCAAGCTGGATCGTTTCTGAATCTGTTGTAATCATTCTATCCTCATATGACCCGCCTGAGCCACGCAATAACCACACCGCCCATCATCAGGACGGCAATCACGAACTTGTAATCAGTATTCGATCGTACTACCTGAAAAATTTCCCCCACACCATCAACCCGCATGATACGGGAGCCGTACGTATCAATGAGGAGCGGACCGGGAGTATGTGCAATCTCTTCAAGGAAGAGGCTGTTTGCATACGATGCGCCGGGGTCTTTCATGCCATTGATAAATATGCTCGGGTCGGAGAGCACGTATACGGTGCCGTTGCCGATCTTCTCCTGTGCCATGACCGTATGAGTACCTAACACTTTCCCGCTTCTTTGATCCTTTTCAGAAATTTCGTCCTGCCATGAAAAGATCGTGGTTTTGAGAAGTGAATCTCCCCCTGTGAGGGTTGATGCCCGGTCCAGGACAAGAGATGATCCCGGTGGAAAGAAGCGGGTATCTCCCACGGGGTATACCACGACCATGGAGGGATCGGCGTATGCCCGGTCCAGGCTCGAGAGGTTGCCCTGCCGGATCACCATACCACTGCCAAGCGATCGCAGGAGGGAGTTGCCGCTGCCAAAATCATCCGCAAGCAGTAACGTATTGCCCCGTGCTACAAAATCGCGGTACAATGCTCCTTCTGCCAGAGTGAACGTGTGGTCCGGTGCGATAAGTACGAGTGTTGCGTTTTTGTATCCGGCAAGATCCGAAGGACTGGTAATATAGCTCGTGGTATGGCGATCCAGGCTGGAGAAAAATTCTGAGGTACCGGTCCATCCTACGTTGTACCGGCTGAACTCTTCTCCCGTGGTAGAAAGATGCAGGATAAGGACGAGGGATGATATGATCAGGAGGGCAATGGTTATCCATGCATAGGGTTTAATGCCGGTCACCCCTTACGTTTGTATCGGCTTTTTGCAGTTCCGCTTCAAATCCCCTGCGATCCTGGTCACTCTCGCTGCCGGCATACCGGATCCTTTCGTATATCCGGACAAAACGATCGAAGATGCCGGCATAGTTCTCGGTCGTACAGGTGGTGCTCATCTCCCTCGGGGTCAGTGTACGATATGCCGGGAGGTGGAGGCGGGCGGCAATCCTGCCGGCAAGGGTGAGATATGTCTGACGGGCGGCTTCCGATAACCCGTGCTCCCTGAGGCAGGCATCGTACCTTCCCAGGAGGGAATTGATTGCAGTGCACAGGGCAGCCTCCCGTGCAGAACCTGCCGGGGGGAATTCCCGCTCTGCTTCATGGATGATCATTTCGAGCTCTTCACGGATCCGGACCGCTTCAGCGGGCTCTTTCTGAGCCCCTGCGCCCGCAAGGAGTGTTTTTTTGCCGCGGCGGATGAACCAGAATGCGGCACTGCCGGCACTCAGGAGGACAAGGGCAAGCGCCCCGAAGGCGATGTACGGGTTCCATGACGATGGATCCGGAAGACTGAGGGTAACGGGCGGAGGCAACACCTCGATAGTCACCTCCTCACTCAGGGAGGGGAAGAGAGGATAGTCATCCGAAGAAAATTGTGCACGGAGGGTATGCCTGCCGGGTGAAAGCGGCAGGAATACCCGGAACATCCCGTCTTCTCCCGTGGTGGTACCTATACTACCATGGCCATCAAAAAGGATTGTCACGGGGGAGTTCCGGACCGGGCGGTTTGCGATCACGCTCCCGTTACAGACAGCACCAGTCTCCGATCCATTGACAAGACCGGGCTTTGCAGTAAGCGTGGTGACCGTGCCGGCCTTCGTCACGGTGAGTACTCTTTCTGCAGGAGTAAGATTTGCCGTGCCGGCCGAGATGGTGTGCTCACCACCCCTGATGCGTTCAACCGTGTAGCTGGTGATGTAGTTCCCTTTCAGGTCGGTTGACAGTGCCATGAAACTGGTGTTGTCGAGAAGAAGGGATACTGCCCTTTTTTCCCCTGCCGGAGTAACCAGGCCAAAGATCTGCACGGAATCCCTGTACATTGCCTGCTCCGGCTCTACCAGGAGCGTGATGCGGGATTCCTGCAGGGAGGCAGGATCGGCCGGGGCCAGCCCCGATGCCTGGATCTCTTCGGTAAGTTTCTGTACCTCCGCCAGGGCGTCCTGGTACTGCCTGCTGTCAAGCCCCAGTTTTGTACTGATATTCATCACGATCTCATGATCGTTGAGGTAGCGGGTGTTCAGGGTCCTGATCGCATCCCTGACTACCGCGGACTGGCTGGTGACCGAGATCTGGACGTCCATGTCATATTTGTTCCGTTCCGCGATCCTTTTCAAGGCATCAAATGTCGATGTATTCGTCATCAGGCATTCGAGGATATCATCCTGGTCCTGTATGCTGGCTAAAAACGACTGGATTTCTCCGTCATTCATGTCAAGATTGACCGCCCTGATGCGCAGGTTGCCATAGCGTACTGTATATACGGCGAGATCCTGTCCTGCAGCATCAAGATCCCTGAGCCGGATATCGACTGCGATCGACTCCTGGTCATCGAGGAGGTCCTGCATCAGCGGCATCATGTAGACCGTGCTGTTGGTGGTCACCTGCCTGAGGACCTCGGGATTTTTGTGAAAAACCGATGCTGCCCGATCCTTTTCCACCGCATACAGGAGCGGGTCTGCGGCAAATGCAGCAAGGCCGGAAAGGGTGATGCCTGCAAGGAGAAGAACAAGCGCATAGAGCGGCAGGAATTTCATTTTGCAAGGATCTCCATGACTTTCTTTATGACAATTATGCAAAACAGCAGGATTCCTGCTCCTATGAGATAACCAAGGTAGCGCAGGTACCCGGGCTGGACATAGTGCTGCTTAATGAGTTCTGCAATAACGAGGACACCTATGAGCGTGAGGACAAAAAAGATCTCGAGGTCGAACCGCTGTAAAAGAAGCATGAAGATAAAGACAATACTCAGCCAGAGCGTGAGCGTGATTGCGGCGATCTGTTTTTTGTTCATACGGGTTCCTGCTGCAGGGGATGTGTTGCGGTACTAGTATTTTATTACCCCAATAGAATAAATGAGCATCGAAGAGACGGAAAAAAAAGAGCGATGAATGGTGTGCATGCAGCAATAAAAAAGCCCGTAAATGAGTTTTCCGGCGGTTCCTGTACACATCAGATTTTTCTTTTTACAGACGGAATGCACAGCGCGGTTCCTGATTTTTTTGTTTTCATAAGAATTCCTTTTTTCAGGAAAGACAACGTGGTTTAATGTCCTCTTTGAAACCGGAAAAATACTCTCTCTCTTTTTCCTGCCAGGCATCATTACATCCATGCACCCCCTTATGGCAGATCCCCCTGTCTAAAAAGGGAAGGTCTTCTTTGATTTCCCCGGTTTTTGTTGTTTCCTGTTACCCGTTCCCGCTGCTGCTGTCATCCCGGTATTTCATTCCTGCCTGAAGACATTACAGGCTCCTGCCGGAATAATTGTCATACTGGCAGATATGGTCGGTTCAGATTACCTGAGTGGTTCAAAAACAGTGAAAAAAAGTTTATGAGCTTTTTAAGCATTAAACCCATGTTCCGACAATGATCTGGTCAGTGCTACCGCCATACCTGAAGAATTTATCGATGGCACCATCGAGGTTGTAATCGAAGTACCAGTACCCGGTTGAAGTCCTGAAGATGGCGATTCCATCTCTGCCGTCGCCTGTCCAGTCTCCCTTGATGATCTGGTCGTTGAAGGGATTTCCACCATACCTGAAGAATTTATCGACGACACCATCGAGTGTGTAATCGAAATACCAGTATCCGGTGGAAGGCCGGAAGATTGCGATGCCGTCTGTCCCGTTTCCGTCCCAGTCTCCGGCAATGATCCAGTCGGTACTGCCCCCGTACCTGAAGGATTTATCGACGACACCATCGAGGTTGTAATCGAAGTACCAGTATCCGGTGGAAGGCCGGAAGATCGCGATCCCGTCTTTCACGTCACCGTCCCAGTCTCCGACAATAATCCGGTCGGTACTACCCCCGTACCTGAAGAATTTATCGACGACACCATCGAGGTTGTAATCGAAATACCAGTATCCGGTGGAAGGCCGGAAGATCGCGATCCCGTCTTTACCGTCGCCGTCCCAGTCTCCCTTGATGATCTGGTCGTTGAAGGGATCTCCGCCATACCTGAAGGATTTATCGACGACACCATCGAGGTTGTAATCGAAGTACCAGTATCCGGTGGAAGGCCGGAAGATTGCGATCCCGTCTTTACCGTCGCCGTCCCAGTCTCCCCTGATGATCTGGTCGTTGAAGGGATCTCCACCATACCTGAAGGATTTATTGTAGACCCCATTGAGGTAGTAATCGAAATACCAGAACCCGGTGGAAGGCCGGAATATACTGTTCGTCTTTGCAGCTTTCGTGGTTATCATCAACGTTGTATCAAGCTGGTTTGTGGTGCCATCGTTGACCTGGATCCGGAGATGACCTGTCTGGATGTTGCTGATCGTGAAATTGAGGTTTGCCGGATTGTTGGCATTCGTGACAGGACCACGAACGGAGAAATCGATAATTGCACCACTGGCGTTCTGGGGGAATCCCCTTATCGATATATTATAGGATGTTTTCAGGATATCATGCGTCAGAAAAATCCGGTAGGGATTTGAAGACGTCTGGTTCTGCTGGGTGATTGTTACCCCATCCTCCCGGGCGACAACGAGCCGGAGTCCGCTTGCATTGAGGTTATTCCCTACAAGCGACGTTGATGCTGATCCATTGACATATCCAAACGGCATGATGACTGGACCCCAACATCTTCCGCGTGCTGGTCAAGACGCTGCTCAAGAATCCGGCAGAAGTGCAGATCGCGGCGCGCAA
>CAYWHL010000132.1:0-6405 GCA_964457995.1 uncultured Methanoregula sp.
CTCAAAAGTGACTGCGTCCAATAGATGTCAGGAATGCATTCCAGCTATCATTGATGCCAGGGCATGATCTTTACCTTACCGAACCAGACCCTAATTGGGCTCCGATTACATGTTTGGATCTGAAGTACAGCTCTTAATTACGGGAATGCAGCTCTATAATTTTGCGATAGGCATAAAATGTGGTCTGACTACCGGAATATGACAGGAAATTGCCAGGAAAAAGTCTCTAATAGCACCTTTTGGATGGCCGTTTTCTGGTAAGATCAATCATGAGCAGTGATTTTTAAAAGGAGCCCTGTTATTCAGGGAAGTGCAAATCCGTATTGGAACGTAGGATCTCCCAAACTAAAAAAAAAAAGTTTTTCCAGGCCCGGATTGGCAAAACAAGCGATCGCAAATCTTCCCGGATTTGATCAGGATGTAATAAATTGCGAATTCCGGCGCAGTTTCAAAACCATACGGTTATTGCGGTTTTTATAGCAAAATACTGGAGGATATCATTTGGATCTAGTAACTAATTGACGCTTTTGGATGGGCGATTTCTTTCTGGAATCGCACAATAGTCTGGCTATTGGGAAAAAACCTGTTGTTAAGCCCATTTTTTGGGGATGGCGTGGTGTAACGAGGTAGCAGGTAACCGGTTAGGCAAGCTGTGCGGTGAGGGGAAAGGACCGATATATCTTTTCCGGGTTCTGGTGGCTCAACTAAAAAGCAATAAAAACCGTAGGATGAGGGTGAAAATTACACTTTTTTTGCCATCGTTTCAAGAGCGATCTCAATAACCGTATGCAGCTCGTCGTCCTTGAAGGGTTTCAGGAGATAACCAAAGGGAATGCTTGCACCGACCCGCTCCAGTGTTTTAGTATCACAGATTGCTGTAATATAAATGACTGGTATGTGATATTTTTTCCTGATAGTATCTGCAGCCTGGATGCCGTCCATTTTACCGGAAAGTTCGATATCCATCAGCACAATATCCGGATGCATCTCACCAGCCTTTACTATCGCATCCTCTGCTGTGCTCTCACGCCCAACTACAGTATAGCCAAATTTTTTTAGTTTTATTTCCAGAGTCTCGGCTACGTCGGTTTCGTCTTCAACAATTAATAATTTTGCCCGATCCATAACTCAACGTATCTGCTTTAGTTGAGAAAATATATGAATTGATTGTTTTACCATCATTTACTATTCTGCCAGCTGCAGTGAAGGGATATTTAATGAATTGATAACAGGCAGAACCTCATTCAAAGGTATGCTGTCTTGCCATCAGGAAGAGAAGCAATACTGTAACAATTTTCGCAAGTTCATAAAAAACATATCAGCATAGTGCGGTGCAACGATAATGAACCTGATTAATCGGAGTGTATTCAAAGCACAGTATATTATTATTTTATATCTCTCGTAATGTATCTGGTGTATTTTCGATTGTGTTATAAGTTAGCATACCTCAAAATATTTTGATATAATGTTTGGATTGCCAATCTTGACTATCGCTGTCGTCGGGGGTACGTTTCTCCTGATTATTCTTGCATTGCTGTACTGGGGACTAACCTTTAAGGAGGTATCCTCATGATTGATCCTGTTACAGCAGCTCTGGTTGCTCTCTATTTCATCATGCTTGTCGGGATCGGGATCTGGGCTTCAAAAAAGATCAATACTATGTCGGATTATGTCGTAGCCGGGCGATCTTTGAATTTCTGGGTTTTCACCCTGCTCATGATTGGCTCAGTCTGTTCGGGCATGTCCCTGCTGGGTGTATCAGGACTGGGATACAAGTTTGCATGGCCTACCATTTGGGAACAACTTGCTGTCCCGCTCTCGATAGCATTCTGTATCATCTTCTTTGGCGTCAAGATGCATACCGTTGCAAAAAAGTCCGGGTATATGACCGTCCAGGATTATCTCGCCCACCGGTTTGAGAGCGAGAAATCCCTGCGGGGTATGAGTGCGATGGCGGGTATTGTTGTATCGATGATCTATCTGGCCGGACAGTATACCGCGATAAGTATCGTTCTGATGTGGCTGTTTGGGCTCCCGCACTGGATTGCACTCCTCATCGGTGCAGCAATTGTCACAATGTACACGGTTATTGGCGGGCTCTATGCAGTTTCCTGGACAACACTTGTGCAGGGACTGATGCTGATCCTTGGTGTCCTTATCATGGCTCCCCTCATCATTATGACTGCAGGCGGATTTACCCATATCAATGAAGTGATGGCAGCGGTAAACCTGACAAACGTCGATCCCTGGGTGACGGGAGCAACTGCGGTGTTCACCCCGGAATATATCGTATCCTTTACCCTCCTGCTCACTATCGGTCTTGCCTGTGCACCCCATGTAATCAACAATATCCTGTGCGCAAAAGATGTCAAATATTTCAAATGGGCACCACTCATCGCGTTCGGGATCTACGCAGTGGTGATGTTCCTTCTCAAGTTCGCCGGTTTTGCCGGGATTGTTCTTGTCAATGATGGAATTATCCAGCTCCCCAACGTTCCCAATGCTCAGGACTTCATCTTCATCTATGGTGTGCAGGCCGCAATGCCCAATATGTTCCTGTGGGGGATATTAGCGGTGATTGTGCTTGCTGCTGTCATGTCTACTACGGACCGTCTCATGCTGACTGTCGGTACATACTTCTCATGGGATATCTACAAGAAGATCCTGAAACCCGATGCTCCGGATAACCAGGTGCTTCTCGTCAGTCAGATTTCAGTTTTTGTCACTGCTGCAGTAACCCTGCTTCTCGCCCTTAACCCACCTGATATGCTCGTCTGGCTTATCTGGGCAGGGATTGGGATCATGTTTTCGACATTTGCCGTTCCCCTGCTTGCAGGACTGTACTGGAGAAGAGCGACAAGGGAAGGAGCTCTTGTATCGATGGCGCTTGGATTAATCGCTTCGCTCGTTTTTGGAGGGATTTCCTACTTCAAGCTGGCAAAATTACCTATGCATTTTTCCATCTATGCGTTCGTCATTGCTGTCGTTACGATGATACTGGTCAGCCTGATGACCAGACCGACCAGTGAAAAAGTGCTCGACGAGACAATGACCGGCTGGTATATTTCAAAATAACTCTTTTTAATATTTTTAGTTCCGGTTCCATAATCATCCATATAAATCCTGCATGCTAACGTAATGAGTAGTGAAAACTGCAATTCTTGGGGGCGGTCTTTCCGGGATCACGCTTGCGCGACTCCTGCACGAAAGAGACAAAGAAGTTGTTGTTCTGGAAGCGGAGCCGGAATACGGGGGTCTCTGCCGCTCAAAATCAGAACAGGGATTTACCTTTGATATTGGGGGATCGCATATCATCTTTTCCCGTGATGAGGAAGTGCTTGCTTTTATGCGACGGATGATTTCAGGAAATGAAGAACGCAATAACCGGACTACAAAAATCTTCTATAAACACAAGTACGTCAAATATCCTTTTGAGAACGGACTATCCGATTTACTACCCGAAGACCGGTTTGCCTGCATCAACGGGTTTATAAAAAACCTGATCGCTGTAGAAAAAGGTGAGATTCCTGCACCTTCAAATTTCCGCGAATGGATCTATTATACCTTTGGAAGTGGTATTGCAGAATGTTACATGGTTCCCTATAATGAAAAGATCTGGAAATACCTGACGGACCATATGTCCCATCACTGGGTGAACGGGCGTATTCCCCGTCCACCTGTAGAAGATGTTATCAAATCCGCAATTGGCATATCAACCGAAGGCTATACCCACCAGTCAGTCTTTTCTTACCCGCTTGATGGCGGGATTGAGTCTCTCGTACACGCCATAGCAGAACCTGTTGAACCATTTATCAGAACAGGATTCCGGGTCAGATCAATCACAAAATCCGGAGTAAAATGGAAGATCAGTAACGGTGATGAAAATATTCTGGCAGACCAGTGCCTCTGTACAATGCCAATACAACACCTGCTGCCCTGTCTTAAGAGTGTGCCCGCCGAAGTTGCCAATGCGGCAGATGCATTGAAATACAACTCTTTAGTCAGCATAATGATCGGTATTAAAGGACAGGTACCGGCTATTTCATGGCTCTATATTCCTGATCCTGCGGTCGGACGGGCCAACAGGATTTCATTTCCTTCAGGCTACAGCCGGCATGTTGCTCCCAGTGGCTGCAGTGCTATCCTGGCAGAGATTACCCACCAGCCCAATGATGAGGTTGCTTCTTTATCCAATGATGAACTTGTACAGGAGGTTGTGGAAATGCTTCAGAACATGCAGATCATGAATGCGGACCAGGTTGTATATTCATCTGTTGAGCGGCAGCCTTTTGCCTACGTTGTCTATGACATTGACTATCTGAAAAATATCGCAATTATCAGGGATTATTGCCGCGAGATTGGGATACCCCTGGTAGGCAGGTTTGCGCAGTTTGAGTACCTGAATATGGATGGGTGTATCCGTAGCGTCATGGATTTTGTAGCAGCTTCATGAAAATCCATCAGCTATCTGATTTTACATCACCCTTATAATGAGCGAACTTAAACACTGTACAGGAGCGTATACCCCCCATGATTTCGGTCATTATCCCGACCTATAATGAAGAAGAGAATATCGCACAATGCCTTGTATCCCTCACTCACCAGACCGTACCACGGAACGAATATGAGATCATTGTCGTGGATGGTGGCTCAAAGGATGCAGGCTGCGGAATTGCAGAGAAATATGCGGACACTGTGTTCACCCAGACCAGCAAAAAAGTTGGTGGTGCACGAAATGATGGCATCATGGCGGCTAAAGGGGAAATTGTGGCTACAACAGATGCTGATTGTATTCTCCCCCCCAACTGGATAGAACTTATAAAGAAGGATTTTGAAGATGAACATGTTGTTCAGGTGTACGGGCCGGTCTACCCGATTGAGGAAGGTTTGGGTAATAAATTCTCTCTTCTGCTTGCAAACACCTTCTCCTGTATCGGCTACTACAGCGGGACGTTTTATTATACCCTTGGATGCAATACGGCATTCCGGAAAAATGCATTTATTAAGGCCGGGATGTACCGTTGCATTGATGCCGGAGATGACCTTGAGATAGCCCTCCGCATGCGGGATCAGGGAAAAGTTGTTTTTGACGGCAGGATTAAAGTAGGTTTTTCGATGCGCCGCTACGAGCAGTTCGGGACGCTGAAATCACTCTATGAATGGGTTTATATAGTTGCTCATGGTGGCGAGACCCAGAAGTACTCGTATACCAAGAAAAAATACAAATGACGGTAACCTGTGTTTTTATGATTTTTGACTTCTCCGGAGTGATCGATGCCAGCAGATTATCAGCCTGATTATATCCCACCCCAGGCAGAAGGACGTATTTCTGCTTTTAACCAGAGTGAATTTGCCCAACTGCTTGGTATGCAGATTACTGAAGCATATGATGGATACGCACGCGTGGTAATGAACTGTAGCGGAAAGAAAAATGCACGGGGTGTCGCCCATGGAGGAGCGATATTTGCCCTTGCAGACCAGGCATTCGGGATCGCAGCAAATTCCGGTGCAGTCCACCGCGTTGCAGTCTCCATCCATATCCAGTATATCGCTCCTGCTACCGGATCTCTTGTTGCAATTGCTCATCGTGTGGCTGATAATGGCAGGTATTCTACATTCCGGGTTATGGTATATGAGGAAGAACGTATCATTGCTGAATTTGATGGTGTAGCTATCCAGGATACTACATCTGCTCTTTGAATAACATATAATTTAAATCTGAGGTCTCTTTCCTCTGACCGTGTGTGTAGAGGAAATATCCAGATCAGTCATAATTTTCCTGCGCCCTTTTATGTCGAACTATCCCCCGCTTCATGCTGCGACACCACACCCCTTAATCTTCTGTACTGCCACATATTCTGTCATGTCGGTTGAAAGGACAGCGGTGGGAATGGTAGCCGGACTCATGGCGCTTGCTGCAAGAACAGCCCCAAAAGCAAAAGGGGTCGACACAATTCTTATTCGGGTGCTCACGAATAAAGAAATTAAAACTCTTGCGAATCATCTGACCGAATTAGGAGAAAAACGCAAAACAGGGTTTTTTTTACGAGATTCGAAAAATGTTGCAGCATGTGATGCATGTGTCCTCATCGGAGCAAAAGGGGATACCATCGTGGGTGTTAATTGTGGAGCATGCGGGTATATCAGGTGCGAAAATTTTGTGAAGGAATGCAAAAAACATAAAAAAAGAGTGACTGATTATTCTGGTCCCAATTGTGCGATCCGGATGGCGGATCTTGGTATAGCTGTGGGTTCTGCAGTAAAGACTGCCCAGATCCATAATGTCGATAACCGGGTGATGTTCAGTGCGGGAGTTGCTGCGATGGATCTCGGCCTGCTTGGAAAAGATTGCACGGTTGCCTATGCAATACCGCTTTCAGCAACAGGGAAAAACATATTCTTTGA
>CAYWHL010000133.1:0-6363 GCA_964457995.1 uncultured Methanoregula sp.
TAATTAACATGGGAAAAATTGTGAAAAAAGAGGTGAGTGTATAAATTAGTAATGATCAGCATCCTGCTGATTGCACTTAGCGCACTTCTAACACCCGTTAAGGTACAGTAGTTAGATCCGGGGAACGACAGGAAGGATTTTCCAGCATTATTGCAGAAGTTGCACTATGAACGTTGTTGCATTCAACGGAAGTGCCAGAAAAGACGGCAATACTGCCATCCTGGTCAAAACGGTGTTTAAGGAACTGAAAAAAGCGGGCATCGAAATCGAGCTTGTACAGCTCGCGGGAAAAAAGATCCGGGGCTGCATCGCCTGTGGAAAATGTTATGAGAACCGTGACCAGCGGTGCGTGATCGAAAACGATATTGTTAACGAATGCATCGAAAAGATGTTGGAAGCTGACGGAATCATCCTGGCATCGCCCACGTACTTCACGGATGTTTCAACGGAGATGAAAGCGCTCATCGACCGTGCGGGATATGTTGCGCGGGCAAATGATCACATGTTCCGGCGCAAGGTGGGCGCTGCTGTGGTTGCAGCCCGCCGGGCCGGTGCAATCCATACATTCGATACCCTTAACCACTTCTTCTTCATCAGCCAGATGATAGTCCCCGGCTCATCTTACTGGAACATCGGTATGGGGCTTGCGCCCGGTGATGTGAAAAAGGATAAAGAGGGGCTTGCAACAATGAAGACACTGGGCTCCAACATGGCGTGGCTGATGAAAAAACTAAAAGAATAATTTCCTTTTTTCATGTGTATACCGGCAACTCCATGCAGGTTTTTTCAAAACACAAAGGATTTATCACAATTTTTTCAAAACTCTTAACCAATGGGCAATTCGAACAATTCCTATTTTAAAATAATTAAATCGCTTGGAGTTGTTTTCGGGGACATCGGCACCAGCCCCATTTACACGATCGGTGCTATCCTGCTCTTCATCATGCCTACCGTCGAAAACATCCTCGGCCTCCTCTCCCTCATTGTCTGGTCGCTCATCATCGTGATCACGGTGCAGTACGCCTGGCTTGCCATGTATCTCGGAAGCAAGGGCGAAGGGGGAACCATCGTGCTCAAAGGGCTCCTCACCTCCAACCTGAAAAATCGGTATGCGATTTCGTTTGTGTCCGTGCTTACAATTATCGGGGTTGCCCTTTTCATTGGCGATGGAGTGATTACCCCGGCCATCAGTATCCTTTCAGCGGTTGAAGGTATCCGGCTGATACCGGGATTTAGTGAGATCTGGGGCGGGTGGATCCTGTTAACCGGTATCTGCATAGCAATTGTCCTGTTTGGCTTCCAGAAAAAAGGTACGGAGCGAGTCGCCTGGGCGTTCGGGCCGATTATGCTGGTCTGGTTTCTGTCTCTTGCTGTTACCGGGATCATCTCGATTGCTTCCGCACCGCAGGTTTTTCTTGCCCTCAGTCCTTCGTATGCTGCAGGGTTTTTGATGGAGAACGGGATTGGTTCCTTCTTCGTCCTCTCAGCCGTCCTCCTTTGCGTTACCGGGGGTGAAGCACTCTATGCCGATATGGGGCATCTTGGGAGAGAACCGATCGTAAAGGGATGGTACTGTATACTCCCGGCACTTGTCCTCAGCTACCTCGGCCAGGGAGCATATGTACTCAACAATCCCCAGGCACACAGCGTCCTGTTCAGTATGGTCCGGGGGCAGGCTGCCCTGCTCTACGTCCCTTTCCTCCTGCTCAGCATCTGTGCAACCGTGATCGCATCCCAGGCGATGATCTCAGGAATGTTCTCGATCATGTACCAGGGGATGATGATCCGTATCATCCCCAAGATGAAGATCGATTTCACCTCACCGGAACTCCGTTCCCAGATCTACATCGATGCCGTGAACTGGATGTTGTTGGCAGCTGTACTCGTTGTGATGCTGGAATTCAAATCTTCGGAAAACCTTGCATCCGCGTACGGGCTTGCTGTCGCCGGCACCATGACCATCTCGGCAATCATGATGACCCTGATCTTCACGCTGAGGCAGGAAATCTACAAAGCTATAATCTCATCGGTGCTGGTTATCGTTGACCTGACCTTTTTATTGTCGGCATTTCTCAAAATCCCTCATGGTGCGTACTGGTCGTTCCTGATCGCGGCAGTTCCGTTAATTATCATCGTTACATTCATCAGGGGCCAGGACAAGCTCCATCGCATGCTTAAACCGGAAACCCTCGAAGAATTCCTTCCGGTATACCAGCAAAAGTACGCCGAGCTTCCCAAGGTGCGGGGGACCGCACTCTTTTTCACCTCAGACAAACGGCAGATCTCACCTTACATCACCCAGGTGATGTTCAAAAACGAGATCCTGTATGAAGAAAATATCATGGTTTCCGTCAGGATTACCGATAATCCGTTTGGCATCGTTACCCAATATGACCGCGACCTTGGGCCAGGCCTTCATGCGTTAACCATCACTGCCGGTTACATGGAGATCGTAGACATCATCGGGTTGCTCCGGGCGTATGGTATTCATGAGAAGACCATCTTTTACGGGATGGAGAATGTCATCAGTAATAAGTTCTACTGGAAGCTGTACGGGCTTTTAAAGAAAGTGACCCCGGCCTTTGTCCATTTCTACGAGCTGCCTCCCGAGAAGATCCACGGGGTCATTACACGGGTCGTCATGTAAGGCCAATCTTCTTATTATGGAAATGCTTTATCTTTTCTCCCGTACAGTAAACCCATAAACGATATTTCGCTTAGCCTTTTTATAGTCGTAATCAGGTTTGTTATCCAGTTCTCATTGCACTCTGGTGCAGTATATCAACTGTCAGTTGTCCTGTGGCACACCCGTATTCTCCTGCGATTCTGTCCTCATTTTGTAATCCGGTATTCTTCCAGTTCTCCGGCATGGTACACCATTATTTTAACTGGTTTGCCCTGCAAAAACCGCTGCGTTCGCCGATCATACATATCCTCGTCATGCCGGAGATTGCAGACAGTAAAATACTCATGAATCGCTTCGAGGAAGGATATCTGTTGTGTGAGAACCGCGTTTTCATATTCTTTGATTTCCCGGGCGAGTACAAGGCACTCGTCATCAGAAATATCCGGGTCATATCGGCCGTGCTCGTTCGGGCGGGCGAGCTGTCGCCATGTCACCAATCCCTCCGTATCAGCATTGCGGCGCAGCATATGCGGATAGATGCGGCAACCGGAAAACCTCTGGTCATAGATCCTGCACTTCCCGTTTTCAAGAAACCAGCATGATCCATGGTTATCATTTTTCATCCGGAGCGCATATCCCGAAACATACAACGTCCCGTTCTGGTCGCAGAATTCAGGGTCCGGGGCGGGTTCGAACGCAGCGGGATCAATATTTTTCACTTCGGCCACCTCGTGATCCAGCAGAAAGATGTGTCCGTTGACGGTACGGGTGCAGCACGTCCCGCAGCATGTGCACCGGAAGCCGGCCTCCCTGATCTCACCCACCAGACGCTCCAGAGGGTACGCAAAGAGACGGTTTTGTTCCTGCATCAATGCGATAATGCGATAGGAAACCGGCACATCCTTATGCGAGCCCATCAGGATTCCTTCCGCCGCATAGTAACCGGTGTATCGTATTCGACAGCAGTAATCGAGTATTCTGCGCAGACATATTGCCCGTCAGGCAGGATCAGCTCCGATGCAATCTGGAACGGTATCCTGTAACCTCCCACCTCATCATATCCTGAAAACCTGCTTGAAAAAAGACCTGGCAGCGGGCGACCGGTCTCCGGATGAACATTCTGGCATACCTTGATACTCCTGATCCACCCCCGAGCGTCGAAACGGGCAATAGCTTCGACCGACAGATCCGCGTCCCGGATACTAGCTTTTGCCGTCGAATCATCAACCGTTTCCCAACTGATGAAATCAGAAGAACGGTGAATCATGGGGAACAGGGGCATGCAGGCCAGGTAACGGAAGAGTGAGGAGCCCCTGATCCCGCCAGTATGTGCATTATTCAGCGGGAGGAAGGAGAACAGGTTGAAATTCATTCCCGCTTCGTGATGGACATAATAATCGAATGCTTCGATCCATGTCCCGGGGGTATAGGCGATTTTCGCATGCCAGGTAAAAGCCGGCGTAGCAAGGGAAAAAAGTGCCTCGCCGTTCATTTTCATCCAGCGGCCTGTTCTCCCATACCTGATTCTACCGGTATACTGTACATGCACGCTGTCAACCGGATTTTGGTTTTCTCCCAGTGCCCACGAAACATATCGTGCTACCGGTTCAGGACTGGCCGGGATACCTGCTGTCGCGGGTAAAGGAACATAAAAAATAATCAGGCGGAGATAGCGGATTTGCTCATCGACCATAAGCGCGAAGAGTTCGCTGCCCACCAGGATGATGAAGAGAAAGATCGCGACCCACAAGAGTATCCCGGTAGTCAGTTCAGCGAACATCATCAATCATTTGATCTTCGCATCCAGATATCCACCTGACGGAACGGGATTTCAACGCCCTCCTCGCGGAACCGTTCATTGATACGGGAATTCATGTAATCCTGGACATCCCAGGTATTATCATAATTGTTCGTCCAGAGAAGGAGCTGCCCGTTCAGGCTCGACTCCCCGAACTCAAGAAAATACACTGATGGGCACGGATCCGACAGCACCCATGAAGTTTTCTCCATCGCCTCACAGGCAATTTCAAGAAGAATTTTTTTTACCCGGTTCATATCGCTCCCGTACGCTACTGAGAACGGGATCCTCACCTTCATTTTGATATCCGGCTGAGCATAATTGATGACAATATTTGATGTGATTTTGGAATTCGGGATTGTCACGATCTGGTAATCAAGCGTTCTTAACCGGGTACTTCTCGGCCCGATGCTGATGACGTCTCCAAAATATTTGTCAAACGTGATTCGGTCACCGATCTTGAACGGTTCGTCTATGGTGATAATTGCACCGCCGAAAAAATTCGAGAGGATATCCTGGGCGGCCAGGGCAAGGGCAATCCCTGCAATTCCTGCGCCTGCAAGGAGCGGGGTAATATCAATATTGAAATTTGCCAGAATGAGAAGAAAAGCGACAAACCATATCAGGTACCTGGCAGTAATCTCGAGCAGCGGCAGAAGCCGGTCATCGATGTCTGTTTCTGTTTTTTCTGCAACTACTGAACCATAGATCCGTAACAGGTTGTACGAAAAGGAAGAGACAATCCACGCACCGATCAGGATAAAAAATGCATTCACGAACTGATCAACAGAAAACCCGACAACAGTATCAGGAAGGATGTCATAATGGGTCAATGCGATATATATCGAGCCGGCAAGGATCGTGATAACCAGCGGTTTTCCCAGTGCCACCAGCAGGATATCATCAAGTTGTGACTCGGTTCCGGATGCCTTTTTCTTCAGCCAATGGATACTGATGTGGGCAATTCCCGCAGCAACGAGACCGATGATAATGGTGAGGGCTGCATACACTATTTCAGGATCCATTACATCCCCCTCTCTGTCCCGATCTCAGTAGTACTAATCCTGATCGCATCGCTCTCCCGCCTACAATTTTTTATACCAGACATTCATGCTCTCCAGTGATCCACAGATATTGGTATTATTGGGGAGCATCCCCCCGTACTGATAACCGGCACGGGCAAATGTCATGTTGATAGGGTACGATGTTGCACGGGCGATTGTGTACGCGAGCCGGATCTCCTCTTTTTTCATCTCAGTTTCCATAGCATAGAGGAGATTACCGGCAAGTCCCTTCCCCTGAAACCGGGGATCGGTTGCAAAATCCGTCATCTCCGCGTTCTGTGCATCAGTATTGATCTCGCAGGATGAAACTGCGGCTATTCTTTTGGACTGGTGGATGCAGAAATACCGTATACCTTCTTTCATGGTTCTGGTGATAAAATCCGGATCAACTATGGGAAAAGGGTATGTCTCGAATACAGAACGGAAGACCGCTGCGATCTCTTTTGCATCCCCGGAATGGGCGTGCATCAGCGAAAAACCCGCAGGCAGCTGGGGAATATACCCACTCTGCGCATAGCCGAACGCCGCAGACAAAACATCGGCAATTTCCTGTGAATCTGCTACCTGGTTTCGTTCGGCATTAAAGTATTTCGCCATAAAAACGGCCGTATCGGTTCCATTGTAGTAAAATGGGATCGTCGCCTCAGTACTATAACCAGCACTGGCAAAGACAGCTTCCGATGATTCGGGCACTTTTACAAAGATTTTGGAATACCCTTCTTTGCTTGCAAGGTCATCGAGCGGCCGGATAATATCCGGTATGTCTTCACGGGATAACCTCATGACATAGATCCGGTTGTTGAAATGACCGTGCTGGACAATACTTTTTCCTATCTGCTGGATTACATCACTCGTCATTGTCCTGTCTCCTGTCA
>CAYWHL010000134.1:0-6357 GCA_964457995.1 uncultured Methanoregula sp.
AAGCCCACCCGGATGTGTTCAACATCCTGCTGCAGGTTCTTGACGACGGCCGTCTTACTGATAACAAAGGCCGCACGGTGGATTTCAAGAATACGATTATCATCATGACATCGAACATCGGGTCGCACCTCATCCAGGAAAACCTGGAGCATGTCACCGACAAGAACCGGGACGAGGTATTTGATCGCACCCGGGAGCAGGTCTACGATCTGCTAAAAAAGACCATCCGTCCCGAATTCCTCAACCGGATCGATGAGATCATCATGTTCAGGCCGCTCTCTAAAGATGAGATCCAAACGGTTGTCGAGCTCCAGCTGGGAAATGTCCAGAAGATGCTCAAAAAGAGCGATATCCGGCTCAGGGCAACGAAGAAAGCGATCCAGTTCATTGCCACGCAGGGCTTTGACCCGCAATTCGGTGCACGGCCGATCAAACGGGTGATCCAGAAGATGCTGATCAACGAACTCTCAAAGATGATCCTGGAAGGAACCGTCAACAAAGAGAAAGAGATCGTGGTGGATGAGAAAGGAGGAAAACTCCTGTTCAGTAATACCTGAACCAGAAAAACTTTTTTTAATGTATTCCCCGTTGTGGGATGATTTTTTTTAGCCTCACGGCATTTTTAGCTTCTGCTTCCAGCCGAACCATACGAATATGAATGCCACATCAAACTCTTCAGATAACGGCAGGGTCTTAGCATCTGGCTGCATAAACGAGAGATTCCAATATTTATTTCCGGTGAGTTGTCCATTCCAGGTTTACTCTCTTTTGGAATCTTGCGTGGCCCTTGTTTAGTCAGGTTAAAGAATTATCCCGGCTATTTTCCTGTATGAACAATTCTTCTGGTATTATCCCTGTCCTGATTCTTGTGGCACTCCTGATCCTTTCTGCCGGTTGCACTGCGGCAAACGGGACTGGTCTCATTAAACCTGTCGCCACACCTTCCACGGGCCAGTCTCACATTGGTACTGCTGTGGATTCCCGAAATGAGACGCAGCTCCGCGAGTTCATTGCCGATTTTGATACATACGCCGGGAAAGCGAGAGAGGCCTGGAAGGTCCCGGGCATGGCGGTTGCGATTGTAAAAGACGGCAGGATCGTCTTTGCCAAAGGGTATGGCACAAAGACCGCGGGCGGTTCTGATCCCGTGACTTCAGACACGGTCTTCCAGATCGGTTCCACCTCAAAAGCGTTCACGGCCGCACTCACGGCCATGGAAGTGGACAGCGGCCGGATGAACTGGAGCGATCCGGTTATCACGTATGTTCCGGATTTCCAGATGAAGGATCCATGGGTGACCAAAGAGTACACGATCACCGACTCGCTTGCACAGAATAGCGGTCTTGAAGGCTACTGGGGAACAGAACTTCCGTTCGCCGGGTTCAACAGGAGCGACATGATCCATGCTCTCCGGTATGCTGAACCGGTCTCCAGCTTCCGGTCCGGGTTCAAGTACCAGAACCTTGCTTTCCTGGTCACAGCGGCAGCAGTTGAAAAGACGAGCCAGAAGAGCTGGGAGGATAACCTGCAGACCCGGATCTTTACGCCGCTGCATATGGCCAGCGCGTCTTCGAGCTATGCCGCATTCCGGGCAGCACCCGACCACACTTCCCTTCATACGACCGGCGTCCGGAGCGACAATACGGTAGGACCAATTCCTACGGATCCCGACTGGGAGTTCAATGACTTTGCCTATGTCATGGGACCTGCCGGCGGTATCAATGCAAACGTGAAGGATATGGCAACCTGGACAATCTTCAACATGGGAAACGGGTCATTCGAAGGTAAGCAGCTCATCAGCCCGGAGAACATGGCCTACCTGCACACCCCAAAGACTCCGGTTGCAAACGTGATGACCGATACAAAGAGGTATTACTGCCAGGGATGGATGTACCAGGAAGAGGCGGGATCGCCATCATTTGTCTGGCACAATGGTGCAACGGCCGGCAACCATGCAATGGTCCTGTTCGTCCCAGGCAAGGATATTGGAATTGTGATCCTTGCTAACGATCCCGATGCGAGCTTGCCTGATGTTCTTGGCCTCACATTCTATAACCGGTATTTAGGCAGGGAGAACCCGGATTTGAGTGAACCATCCCTGAGTGCATACGAGAAGTTAAAGGAATCTTTCCTTGTGAAAAAGCCGGTCCGGCCGGCAAACGCAACCCCACCACTCGCGCTTACCAGGTATACCGGGTCATACGTGAATAATGTTTACGGAAAAGCAACAGTCACCGAAGTGAACGGGAACCTGAGTGTGACGTTTGGAAAGAGACCGGTAATCTACAACCTGTCGCCATGGGATGCAAACAACTTTACTGCAAAATGCCCGCAGTGGGGCCCGGCATTTGATAGCGGGGTTTCCTTTGCTTCCGGATCGGATGGTAAAGTCCGTGCGCTTACGTTAACGCCCCTGTTTAGTGAGGGCAAGACCGTGACATTTGACCGGGCGTGAAGTGCCCCATTTTCGTTTTTTTCCGGAGGGGTTCTTTAGTCCCCAGCCGGGCTCGGGATCGGCAAGAGAGATGGGTGATAGGCGGGGATGTGGTATTGTGGGGCGGGATTTGGAGAATGTTTTTCGTAACGAGGCTTTCCTGCATCAGGGCCTCTTTGAGATGCGGCGGGACAGGGAGGTAACATTTTTGTCAGGAATAAAAACCGCTGCAAGGAGATCCCGTTGAGGGTGGCGGGGTGTTTTTTTGTGTGAAGTATCATATCAGCATTTTTTATTAAGAACTGGTTTTCTACGTTTTTTTTTAAAGACCGTTCAGGATTTTTTTACCGTTTTTCTGGTTTAAAAAAAGATTACTCATACGAAAGAATTGTATTTCCCTAAAATCCATAGTGTAATGAGAATAATGTCATCATCATCCAGTTCAGTTGAAGAAAAAATCCAGACACTGCCCCCGGATTTACGTGCAGACACCATTCACTATATCGATGAACTCGTTAAGCGTTCGAAAAAGAAATCGTCTAAAAAGTTCCGTTGTGTTGCTGAAGGGACACTTGCAGATCTTGGCAACAGGTACTCGTCTGTGGATCTCCAACACAAGGCTCTGGAATGGCGGAGAGCCTGATGTTTCTTATTGATACCAACATTTTTCTTGAATATATTCTCCGTCGCTCACGTGTGCAGGAAGTTAAGAATTTTTTTTCTCGCGCTGATCTTTCAAATGTGTATGTGAGTGATTTTTCCTTACATTCACTCGGAGTGATTTACTTAAGGGAGCACAAGTTATTAGAATTCTTAACGTTTGTCAATGAGGATATTATTGCGAGTGGCATCCACGTTTTGTCTCTAGTACCTGAAGATTTTTCAAAGATTACCGATGCTGCAGGACAATTTCATCTGGATTTTGACGATGCTTATCAATATGCGGTGGCGGAACAGTATGGGCTCTCCATCGTAAGTTTTGATAAGGATTTTGATCGGACAAAGAAGGGAAGAGTCGAGCCGGAGGATCTGTTCCGGAGTCATCAGTGATATGTCGATGGAATTTACAGGTTGGTTTTGTGAAGAACCCATTCCACCGGACCGTATCAGGTTTTTTTATTCTCACGGCATTTTTTTTGCTTCTGCTTCCAGCCGGACCATACGAATATGAATTGTCCCGCTGTCATCTGCAGGGAACTTTTGAAGATATTCATCGATGAGCGCTTCTATGAATCCCGGTCTGGCATGCTCCGGCAACCGGGCCAGCCAGGGGAGCCAGGTGGTGCGGATCCAGGCTGCAAAATCCTTACGGGTTTCATATGTCGTGTCCTTTGGGATTAGTTCGACCCGTAAGGGTTCAAAGCCTGATGCGATTAACCACCCGCGGTACTCTGTTGGATCGAAAAAACCAAAGGTGAAAGAGAAACCGCTGAAGTACTGACCCCATGCCGGTTTCTTCAGCAGGGAATCAAGTGCCACAAATGCCTGGTCTGCATTCCCTTTCCCGCCCATCTGGATCAAAATTCTTCCCTCCGGGCGCAGGCTGCGTGCAATGCCAGCAAGCACCGGCCGGTGATCTAAAATCCAGTGGAGCGCTGCATTTGAGAATACCACATCGAACTCATCAGAGAACGGCAGGTTCTGGGCATCTGCCTGCATGAACGAGAGGTTCTGGTAGTTATCAGGTGGGAAATGCTCGTTGGCAAACCGGATCATCTCCGGTGAATTGTCCACACCAAGGACACTGCCTTTTGGAATCCGGCTTGCGATCTCTGCAGTCACCTTCCCATCACCGCACCCGATATCCAGCACCCGGGAATTATGAGAGTGTCCTAGTTTTCCGATAAGCTCTTGTGCCCACAGTTGCTGGGCCGGTGAACTTTTGTTATAATCGGCAGCATTCCAGGTAAATGTCGTTGGTGGATTGTGCGGGGTCATGGGTGCACTAGCTCTCAGGAATAATCGGAATGATTGGTATAAATGAGGATTGGATAGTGGGTTACCGGAAATGATTACTACTTTTCATGCTTAGGGACAGGTCCCCGCCCCGCGCCGCATGATTTCTTATCCAGCAGGGACAACCGGTATGTATGAGTGCGGAAATCCCTTGGGACAAGTCAAGGATGGAGTGGAAACCGGTTGACATGACCGTCACGTACAATGGCGATAGTGCTTTCACCGCTCTTACATCAACCGGGATCTCCTTTCCTATGGAAGCCCCGGTTGGTATGGGCGGGCACGGCAAGGTGCCCAATCCCATCTAGTACCTGGTCGGCTCGCTGGGTGGCTGCGTTGGTGTGAAGATCATCCTTGCCCTGTCGGACAACGGCATTGTCCCGGAGGAGCTTACCATCGGGATCCACGGGACCCGTGTAAAAACCATGCCGGCATTTTTCGATCATGTCCACCTGACAATCACGCTCTTGGCTGGTGTTGACGAGGCCCTTGTGTCAGCGATCATCGACCAGACCCTTACCCGTCTCTGCCCGATCGCTGCGATGTTTGCCGAGGTTGGGGAAGTGACCGCGGAACACCGGATTATCCGGACCAAGTGAGAGTAGCGACAGTCTGTAATTATTAAAAAAAATGGTCTGAAAAAGGATTATTTCCCGATTTGCGGTAAGGGGGTATTGGAAATGACCGCTCCCGCGCTGGAAAGCGTGAACTGGTCCCCGGTCCACCAGACTTTGGTTGCCGGGTTGTATATTTTCTGAACGGCACTCATGGTACCTCGAGTCTCATTCACTGTTACAACCAGGTACCCTACTGTATTTCCTACTTTATCCGCTTCAAGGATTGGATAGTTGATGGTAAGTGCGGGATCTGCTTCGGACTGGTTAAAGGCGCTGCCTACTGCACCACCGTTACCGACAACCACCTGCTGAACCCCCTGCTTCTCTCCCCTGACGTAAATGTGGGCATGCCCGCAGAAATATGCCGTTGCATGATGATTTGCCAGGCTGTTCCAGAAGATATCCCGCGATAATGGGTGAACCGCGATATCAAATCCACGGTCATCGTAATCATCCTTTACCAGGTACGCAGGAGTGTGGCCGAATACGAATATAAATGGCCGTGTATTGGAAGTAAGCTCCTGGTCCACCCAGCTCTGGTTAAAGGTTTCTTTCACGCCATCGTGGGGGAAATACTCATCAATTCCAATGAATTTCGCACCATTATGGGTAAAAGAATAGGTTAGCCGCTCCTCACCCGGAGGACCGTTCAGTGGCATGTCGGCGGCAACGGTATTGCGATAAGCATCAAGGAGAGGCATTATTGTCTGGTCAGGTCCGTCCTCGTGGTTCCCCCTGATCACATAGATGGGTGCCCCGCTACCCGTTGTGTAGTTACGGATTGGTGCGACTGCATCCATCCAGTTTTTAAACTGGGCCGTGTAATCCGTTGCCACGGGTGACGAATTCGAGATAATCCATCCACTCACGAGGTCCCCGTTATATATAACCAGATCAGGTTTCTCCGCTGCAATCGCAACGGCGATGGGGGCCAGGTACGGGCTGACACCGGTCAGTGTGTTGTGGGTGATATCGCGGGAATCCCCGAATACAACAAAGGTCCATGTTCCGTGGGGGGTTGAAGACACCGGAGGAATACCGGGAGTAGACACAGGTTTTGATGAGGAGGGTGATGGCTGAAGACACCCCGCGGTGATGATAATCATCATAACTATCAAAAAAATTGAAATGTGATGCAATCTCATGCACTCATCTTCCGTATTCAAATATATAACGATGACGATGCGATAATCATCAAGAGTATAATTCAAAAGACAGGGCAGCTCATCTATCCGGCATGAGCCGGATGGAATACGATGGCCTCAGGATCCTGGCACAATACGAGAGAAGGAAATCCCAGGAAACCTACAGCGAATCCCTGCGGGTCGATGGCCAGGGGCTGATACCGCG
>CAYWHL010000135.1:0-6356 GCA_964457995.1 uncultured Methanoregula sp.
TTCCAGGGTGAGCAGTTCCCTTCCGATGCGGGGGTGGCGCCCTCGTCTTCCGCCGACAAGAACAAGGTAATGGCTGTGTTCTGCCTTCAGGAGGTCGAAAGGACATGACTGAATGCAAACCCCGCACTGGACACATTTAGCAGGATCGAGAACCGAAATACCCCTTTTTACGATGATGGCTTTTTCCTTGCAATATTCCACGCAGGTACCGCAACCGGTACAGAGTCCAGGGGTTCTTAACGGCAGAATTCGCCCCATAATTCCAATTTCGTTGAGCATTGGACTTGTACAGGCATTCGGACAGCCGGATATTGCGATCCGCATTTTAACCGGCATTTCCTTGCCGAACAATTTCTGATCGATTTTTTTTGCGAGGTTTATAGTATCAATATTGGCAAATTTACAGCGTTCAACCCCGGGACATGCAATGATATTAACAATTTCATCTTTCTCTGAACCAATTGGAGTACCGTTTTTCTCCAGAGATTTTTCAATTTTTTTAATTGATTTCGGGTCAACATGGGGGATCTCAATAGTCTGACGTGTAGTGCAGTGAACAAGCCCCGATCCGTATTTTTTCGCAATTGAGGCTATGCCACGCATCTGGTCTACTGAAAGTATACCTGCAGGTGCCCGTATACGGATTGTACAAAAATCTGCATCTCTTTCAGTTATTACACCACCCTTCATGTGAACGCCAAAACTCGTACGCATCAAACAGTAATGAGGGGAATTTAGTAATAAAAGATGATGTTATGACAAGGAATATCAGATGAGTGCTATAGCGAGGATGACACATGCACGGGTAATCTCGTTTGAAGCACCAACCACATCGCCATTGACACCGCCAAACAACCTTTTTGAGATACCATAGAGAATTGCCGGGCATACTACCATCACGATGGCAGCTCCAGTAAGTCTGAGAGGTGACACCGGGAGAAAAACAAGGGGGATACAGAAAAGCGCTGCAATAAAGGGAAAGTAAGGCTTCGAGAATTTATGGAGATAACTATGCATCCCCTCCCTGAAAGGAGTACCGTATGCTGTCAGAAATGCCATAGAAAATTTGGCACAGACTTCCCCGATAATTATTGCAACTATAATTGATGAGGATACCATCAGACCTGCGAATAACAAAAGTGTTACTGCAATTCCTGCAGCAACACCTCCTGCTCCAGCCTGGCGGTCAGTCAGGGCTCTGATTCTTTTTTCCCTATCACCGTGAGCCATGAGACCATCTCCGAGGTCGAGTAATCCGTCAAAATGATGTACTCCGGTAATCAGGAGCAAAGCGGCGACTGCAACAGCAGCGGCAATTGTCCGGTCTGCAATGAAAAAAACCGGCAAGGCGATAACCCCACCAATGATATAACCGGCACAAGGGTAAATGTAAGAGTGTCTGGCAAAATTCTCGAGATCCTTCGGTTTACCAAGCGGGAGAATAGTGGTGAACTGGAGCAGGGAGATAAGCGCTTTCATACACATTCGCTATACAAGCGTGAGGTGCAGCCAGCAATCAAACCTGCTATGGCATCATCGAGGAATGGTCCGAGTACTGATAAGATCCCGGGCTTTTTCTGATCATACCTGGTAAACTCAAACCGGGCATATGTTCCCCCGATACACTCTGCGATCGCCATACCGATGATCTCATCACTTAACAGAAATACCGGGTCATCAGCAATTTCTGAATTTTCTCTTTTATGGAAAAGCTCGTCTTCAAGCAGTATTGCTCCGAGAAGCAATGAGGAAACATTGGGATCATGAAGATATTTTATTATTTTTCTCCTGATTTCTATTGCTGCCTGCTCATCCGGCATTCCGTGAGAAACATATAATCCCATGGCAGCAGTGACAATATCATCAAGAGTGATCCCCTTGTCACGTAATCGTTGCTCAATTTCAAACATGTAAATAGGAGTTCGGTATCAGGACTATTATATCATTGTGGATTATTCTGATACCGATATCTTCAAAGTTACCGGGAAAGAAATAATAGATCTGATAATTATGGGATTCCTCTCGGAAATGCCGGATATTACCTTTAATAACCCTCTTTTTTGTGGTATCCTTGGCAACACGCTATTATCTACCGTTCCGGGTGTTTCGGGTGCAGGAGCAACCCCGGAAAAGACTCTTCTCACACCGGTACTTGATGCGGAGCTGATTGTTATGGGCGCTATTACGAGTCATCCGGTAAGACCGGATACTCCGACCGGCTGCCCAACTCCGGCGTCAATTACACGGGCAATGATGGAGCTCTGTGGTATGCAACCTTTGTTCATCAATGCCGGTCTCCGCCATGCACCAACCGTTCCCTGTTTTGATGTGTATGGGACAATCGGTGATGATCCAAGGTTCCGTGATGCAGTTCCGTTTGCAAAGGATCTCGTACAGAAAGGAGAAGTTATTGGCAAATTCCTCTCAAAATACAGCGATTTACTCGTTCTGGGAGAATGCGTTCCCGGAGGAACAACAACAGCCCTGTGTGTTATGAGAGCACTAGGATATGAAGCATCGGTGAGCAGCAGTTTTGTCAACAATCCGGTGACCATAAAAGAAGAAATCTGCCAGCTGGCGCTTGGGCGGATCAAAGCAGATGCTGTTACATCCCCTCTCGATATAATCCGGTATACCGGGGATCCCATGATGGCGGTATCTGTCGGCATTTCAAAGACCTATTCCGGAAAACTTATTCTTGCAGGTGGTACCCAGATGCTTGCGGTAAGTGCGATTATTAAATCCATGGGTGGATACCTTCCCTATGTAGTTACCACATCATATGTTCGGGATGATCCTTCGGCTAATGTTCAGCAGATTGCGGCACAGATCGGTGTAAAAATCATCTATGTCGATCCGGGTTTTGATGATCTGGGCCATTCAGGACTCGCCCGATACTGTATCGGGGAAGTAAAGGAAGGAATGGGTGCAGGTGGTGCGATGTGTCTTGCCTATCTTCTTGGGTATTCATCTGACAAGATCAGGAACACCATCCTCGCTGCAGTGAATGCCTATTGTTGAACAGTCTTATAGGATTTCAGTACAAATATCAGAGTAATGCTTCCCATATACGTGGTCAACAATTTCGGTCAATTCAATCACCTTATTCACCGTGCACTACGCGATCTCGAAATTGACGTATCTATGGTCCCAAATTCAATACCCCCGCAACAGATATCCGGAGAGTGCCGGGGGATTATTCTCGGAGGTGGACCAACGATAGAACGTGCCGGGAACTGCAGCCAGTATCTCGATCTTGGGCTGCCCATTCTGGGGATCTGCCTTGGCCTGCATATTATAGCAATGAAATTTGGTGGTGATGTTCACCAGGGACCACGTGGGGGATATGGCCCAATCGAGATAGAAATCTGTGAACATAATGATATTCTCGCGGGGTATCCGCAAAGGATCAATGTCTGGGCTTCCCATGCCGATGAGGTGTCAAGGATACCTGAAGGATTTACCTGTCTTGCACATTCGACAATATGTGGTGCCGAGGCGATTGCGCTTCCAGAAAAGCATATTTATGGGCTCCAGTGGCACCCTGAGGTCAGCCATACATTTGAAGGAAAACGCGTTTTTGAAAATTTCGACAGGATCACGTGTGAAAACCTGTCCTGAACCTGCCCAGGATTCCAGACATATCAGCTGTGAGAAGCATCCCAAATCGCATGTAAAAACATCAATAATTTGTATGTCGGGATCCAGTTTTTCCCGCAAAGAGTTGTGATTTATCTCGGTTGTTAATTTTATATATCAGGAAGAAAGATGGATGACTATGTTTAAAATAGGTGCAAAAAAACTAATTCTCCTGATTTTTCTCTTTCTTTGTTGTGTTAGTCCGGTAACCGCTGCGATCAACACGATCAGCCAGGGTAATATTGTATTTATCGGTGAAGAAGGGCTTGATATATCCGCCGCCATGGGGTCGGATACACGGATTGGGTGGTGGGCTTCAGCTGCCGATATTACCACGACCTCGCCGACAAATGCTATTGATCTGACGAACAGAATTACCAGTTTTATGGTCACCCCCTCTGAATTTTCCGGTTATACCGGCAACTGGTATCGTCTGAATAATGAAGGAAAGTCGGATGGTAGTGCATTTAGTGTTGTAGAGCCCCAGCTGGATATTAAAGCTGAAGATACTACGGTCCCAGTCGATGTTGAAACCCTTAAATGGATACCTACGGGTGATGATATCCAGTTCAGGATAGATAACAACCTGGCGCAGATGACGTCCCAGCGGGGATCTCCCCCGCTCATATCCATAAAGGTCCAGGGACCTGATGGCGGTACCTACACGGCGTTGTATAATGCAGGGGGGACACCGACATCTATCGTGAATATCCCGGTTACCTCAACCCGCTTTTATACTGGCACTATATGGAATATGGGTGATTCCGCCCGCTATTCTCCCGGCATGTATACCATCTGGGCAGAGTGCAATGTAAACAACATGAATGATAATTACGATGTAACGGGGAAAACGATAAGCACAAAGATCACGCTGCTTAACCAAGGTGTGAACCCGCTGATTAAAACACTGACCACTCCGACCACCAGTACACCCACTCAGGCAACCACTCAGGCAACCACGACCGTGCCTCCTGCAACCTTAGTTACCACAACAGTGCCAACACCAGCCCCTACTGAATCTCAGACAACAGCGGCCACGGCTGTCCCCTCCCCCACCCGGACAAAAGCTCCGGGCTTTGGAACAATCCTGGCGATATCAGGAATTCTTTTCGGGCTTGTCGTGTACATGAAGAAATAAAAACTACCCTGTTTTTTACCACTTCGCAATCTTTTATTACCTCCCTGTCCCATTCCGGAGTATGAACATTGTAACCACCGTTATCAAATCGCGTCACAGTGTACGGAAATTCAAACCCGATCCCATGGATGATGCGGTGATCAGGGATGCAATCGAATGTGCGGCTCGTGCACCTACCGCAATGAATCTTCAGCCATGGCTGTTTGGAGTCATTAAAAACAAAGAGATGCTTTTAAAAATTGCCCAGACTACAGATAATGGAAAATTTATCGCCGACTCTCCGCTTTGCTTTGCAGTTTTTGGGGAGAAAAATGAAAAATATTATCTCGAGGATTGTTGTGCAGCTACAGAGAATCTCATTCTTGCACTTCAGGCATACGGCATCAATTCCTGCTGGGTGGCCGGGGAAAAGAAGCAGTACGCCGAAACGATAAGGACTCTGCTTGGCGTTCCTGAAAAATACACGTTAGTCTCACTCGTTGCTGCAGGATGTCCGTCGGAAATAACAATAGCCAGGAAAAAAGAAATGAAACATATTGTTTTTTTTGAGGAGTTCAAAAAAGAATAATTTTTTTACGTTGCATGCCATTAGAAATTTTTTTAATGAACAGTACACCAACATCCTGAACCATTATGCAAACCTCACCAGTGCTACGTTCCTGCATTACCAGTAAAAATCACACCATCGCTATTGAACAGGTTGCAGTGATCCCTCCTTAACATATCCCAAAATAACAGGTCATGAAAAAAAAGTGAATTCTCAATACAAAATTTTTTTGGGGTCCTGTTTTCTTCGGGTTCAAAACAGATTCACACTCCATGCGATCCGGTAAGATGATTTGTTAGCCGGATTTTATTGGATTTGTATCGATCCTTATCGGTATAGATCAATACTATGCCTGCAGAATTTTACCGGCAACGAAATATCAACATCTCGTAATTATTAAGCATCAGGCCAATCAGATCATTGATCATGAAAAAAGCGGTTCTGCAGGTTGCACTCGACATTCTTGAACTAAAAAGGGCGTTGCAGATCGCACAGGAATCGGTTGATGGTGGTGCAGACTGGATTGAGGTAGGCACCCCATTAATTAAAAGCGAGGGAATGCAGGCCATACGATCGATGCGGGATCGTTTTCCGGATTCAATAATCGTTGCAGATATGAAAGTCGCCGATACCGGTACCCTTGAAGTGGAGATGGCAGCAAAAGCAGGAGCGAACATCGTCTGTATTCTTGCAGACGCGGACAATTCGGTAGTTGCTGAATCCGTACGGGCTGCCCGCCTGTATGGGATTCGGATTATGGCGGATTTGATCAATGTTAAAGATCCCATTTTCCGTGCCACGGAACTTGAAACGATGGGTGTCGATATTATTTGTGCTCATACAGGAATTGACCAACAGATGTTGGGAAAGAATTCAATTAAACTTCTTGCATCCATGGCAGGGCAGGTCCATATTCCTCTCGCAGTAGCAGGGGGAATCGATACGGCAAGTGCTGGGGATGCGGTACGGTGCGGTGCGGATATTGTTATTGTGGGTGGGGGAATTGTCCGTTCTGCAGATGTTACCGGCTCA
>CAYWHL010000136.1:0-6320 GCA_964457995.1 uncultured Methanoregula sp.
TTTATGAATTCCAAATTTTCGAAAATATGATTTCGAACATTTTCGATTTCTTTGTTAATCTGCGGATCATTAAGATGAGATATCGAAAGGTAAACTGTACCTGATGTAGAACTTGACGCCATTATTGGCATAGCGCTACCAGATGCGGCCATCATGGCAGTATCCAAATTTAATTCCCCAAGCTGATGGTCATATTCTCGTAGGAAGGATACGAATTTTTTGTCGTCTTCTAATAGTGGTTTCCACTCATAAGTCGAATCGACTCGGAATTTCTCCGGACTTCCGACAAGAATCTTGTTAATTTCTTTGCTTTTTTTTACCTTGTCCTTTGCATTTTCGGCAAATATAACAATTTCTTGGAAGTTTCTACCAATTTTCTGACTACGTTTGCTTATATCTTCAAGAGCTTGAACCTGTTCATCAAGTAATTTGTCCCGTTCTTGAAGTGTTTCGATAGTATCGTTGTTTTCTGTCACAGTCTGTCGATTCGTTTGAGGAGGCAAAAAAGATTTTGGGGGGGGTGAAAACTTCATTCTCTTCGTGATCATTTTTTTCCATTATTTACCTTATTTCGATAATACTTCTTGCACTTCGCCCGGTTCCTTTCCCGGTTGGTCTTCTCCCGGGCTAGCCGGATCGCTTCCCCCAGATTGAGGTTGTCGTCGTTCATGCTTCCCCTCGCTCGGAACCTTGACCTATATCCTTCGGCACAACCCATATGTCCCCCATCTGCCGAAACGCATCCTCGAACTGGTCGGATCGGGTACTGACATAAAACAACGCGGGGGAGAATGTCGATCCTTTCCGTCCATTGCATCCCGGACCGCTGAATCGAATCCGGGCGGAGGGGAAACACACCAGGCACGAAAGCTGAGTAAGCGTCTTCCATGCTGAGGTTTCCGTTGCGGACTTCCAGAGAACAATCGCCTCCGTAGTCCGACCTTCAAGTCGCTCCAGGTAAAGTTTCGAAAACCATCGCTCAACCTCATAACCAAAAGGAGGATTGAGAAAGACTCTCCCTATCCATGGCAGAAGGAGACCGTTATCCTCTGCGGTGTAGTGCTTCGCCGCCGGCACATTCGGGATCCCGATGCTGTCGCTGCACGGATCGAGATCGATTGCACCCATGCAAATGATAACTGCATCGAGCACATACTGGGGAGTATAATGCTCTGTGCTGGCATGGGAGAGAAGCCCAGATGGGACCGTCATACCTTTCCTCCTGCAGAATCAATCGATGCACGAAAACCGGCCTGTGTCTTCTGCATCCCTTCTCTCGCGTAACAGGCTTCACAAAGCCTGACATCCGTTTCACGGTCCAGGTATACAGCAGAGGCCAGATCACAGATAGAGCAGCGACCTATAGTGTTGGTGATTCGGTGCATAGATGCCAAGGGAATTATACCGGGCAGAGGTGGTGATTCGATCCTTTTCTTCTCTACCGCTGCATTGAAGCAGGCTTTACAAATGCGGCGGGCATCCTGTTGGTCCTTCGGGCGGCCTTTCCTCCTGGGTGTTAATTTCTCTACATACCAGGCACCTCTACGGCCGCAGGAATAACAAATCGTCCGGCTCTCCGGAAAGTCGAGTTTTTTATAATCAGTTGTAAGAATTGGCCGGCGTTCCGTGGGATTACCTGTCGCCGGATGAATACTCAATCCTACGGAAGAATTACCCTGTCCCACAGCATGCTGTAGATGTTTCCGTGAGGTGAACGGAGGTTGTTGGTCAGGCTGTTCAGTGTTCTGAGGCTCCTGCTCGTTTTTCATTTCCTGTCTCACGGAAATTTCAGGGTCACATACAAGAGCGTATGCAGGAGCACTAGCTGAACCACTATCCCTAGTGAGATCGGAATTGCTGTGGGATTCACTATTCTGTACATTTAATAAAGTGTTTTTATTAGGTACAAGGGAATCCGTGGCTGAATCTTCGTTTCCCAACCTCACGGAATCTTCCGTAGTAGTGCTGTGGGACTGCCGTGATTCCGTGGGATTGTCCGGGCCGGGACCAGGTTCATCATCAAGCCAGACTGCGCCTCCCTCCATCCACTTCCGGAATAACTCCCGGTCGAAAGTATATGCATTCGTCCGCCTCCGCGTGGAATATCCGGTTTGTTCATCTTCGGAAACTACTGTGCGGTCCGTATATGCAATTGCCGGGCACTTCTCGAGCAGCCCGGAATACGCAGCTCCCCGGCTGGTGTAACCGTGGATCAACCGATGCAGGACAGCATTCGACAAACCAGTTGCCTTCTGGAGCATCGGGATAGTGAACTCGACCCATTTCAGAGCTGTGATAGCTCCCAGCAGGTCAGACTCCATTTTGGTGAGTTTTGTTGTCTGTCCGCCGGTCGAGCCATTCAGGAGAGTATAGAGCCGGACCGCTCCATCAAAGTCCTCGAGGGTTGCCACGATGACGGCTACACCTTTTACCTCCTTCCGCTCACGCTGAAGGGAATACAAAAGTGCATGAGCTTTGACAAGGCCCAACAACATCTCCGGATTTCTGCGATTTGTCTGGGTCTGGAATCGGATACGCGTTCCATACGGAATGACGACATGCAGCCGCTCGCGTCCGAGCATTTCCCACATAGCCCGGCACATCAGAACATCGGGCCGTTCCAGTTCACCATGTTCGGGCAGGGTTTCGCTATCCCCGAGAATCCGGGTCAGGACGCGGTCGTCCTGCTCGATTGTGTCATCTATCCAGCAGGTGAGCATTCTGTTGAATACCTGGTCATCACCGCTTCCCTCAACCTTGGCTACCCACCAAACGCATCGCTCTGGGATAGTGCAGACGAATCCTTTCCGGTCCTTGTTCACGGTCCGGTAAATGAACGGTTTTTTGAAGGAGGTGGTGACACCCTTCAGAATCTCGGACATGTCTTCTGACAGGCTGGTATCATCCAGGACGATCACGGTCCCGGCCTGCAGGTTATCAATATAGAACAGGGCTTTGTTCAACATTGAACCGGATAACTGGTGTCGCTCCGGCACCAGGCGGATCAGCGTAGAGAACGCATGGGATTTTCCCTTCCCGCTCTCCCCGGATACGGAGACGTGCAAACCTGTCGTGTTGAGGACAGAGCGGGATGCAAGCGACATGATCAGGCACTCAGCTACTGTTTCGTCGCCTTCATGGTCTAGGGCAAAGGTCCGTAGCATGGTCCCGATCGGGTTACCGGACCGCAACACCAACAGGGCCTCCCCAACGTGTTTATCTTCGATGCTCGTTGCGGGGGGGTGCAGGATCCCGGACGGAGGGCTGTCCGGTTTTGGGGTAGCACGTTTCTTTCCCGGCTCGAACTGCCCGCGTAACTCCTGCCATCGCTGCGACCCGCCACCACAGCTCTCGTGATGACATCCGGCATGAATGGCTCCGCTCGCAAACTGGATGGCAAAAGCGCCATCCTTGTGCGCACCGGAAAACGGGCATTGTTCGAGAAGATACAGTATCCCGCCCTGGTAAGGTCTCTCCGATTGTACGGAGATGCCGTGATCGGAGAGCCAGCGTCCGAGATCCAAAGCCGTGCGGGCCGGCTGACCCCCACTCTTTCCTATAGGTCGGACCGCCACAGGTATGGCGGGGGTGTCCGGCAGGACTCCGGCCAATCGTGTGAGCGTGTCCCGCCCAACAATACCTGGCGTCTCGGGTGCCTCGATGACAGCAGCCCGACGGTGGGGACGGTCAGCGGTGCTGTCTCCCTTCCGGCTCATTGTTCCGTAGAGCTTCCATATCCGGGCAGCGTTGAAGTTCGCCGTATCGACCTGCGCCACCGCATCATTGAACATCGAGGCAAGGACTTCTAGACACCTCTTCACCAGGTCCCGCGATGCATCATCATTCTCAAGGTCGATCCGGTAGAGTAGGTGTGCTCCGTTCCCCGAATCCGCAAGGAGCGGAGCTGGCCAGCCCATGCCGGTCAGGTACTCAGCTATCCGGCGGGCTTTCGCAATCGCAACAAGATGTTCCTGTTCGGTAGAAGAGACTCCTGAAGGCCGGACCGGGTCAACATCGATCGGGAGCCACTGGCGCCTTATGATATCACCATCTGCAGTTGTTACGTCCTTCTTACCCAGCCGCATCTTGATGCGGTTAGCCCGTCGGGAAAGGAGTGCTGGGTTAACTGCGTTGAGGGTTACATAGATACCCTGCACGCTCGGCAGCCCGTCCAGGGCCTCAACCTTTGCCGCCAGAACTTCCGCTGAATCAAAATACCCGGATGCAATCCCATCATCGGTGATTGCCCGGACTTCTACAACCTGACCAGGAGCGATGAGTGTACGTGCAGCAGTGAGTACCTCATTGCTCATGTTCCCCCGGTAATTGCGACGAGCCTTTTCGTCTCGCCTTTTGTGCCGGGCCCGGCCCGTCGATAATAGTGCAGAACCAGAACGTTTCTGCCATCAGGACCTGAGGATATGCGGCGTAGCAGTTACGCCCCTGGCACAGAATCCGCCCGCGTGAATCCGACATGACCGGGCAGATCTTCCTTTCACTCATCTGGCCATTGGTGTCCAGCTCACACCACATGATCGGCCTTCCCTGTGCGTTCCGCTACCATCGCTGCTGCAGGCCACTTGCCTTTCACGATTGAAATGAACGACAGATCCGCAATGGAAAAGGAACGACTCGCGGTGCTGAAGACAATTCTTCGTGCACCCTTGAACCCGGTTCTTACCGCGTGAACCATTGCTTCGCTGTCAACAATCCCATCATCCTGTGCGAGAAGAACCCGATGCCCATGAAAAAGAATGTTCCGGATATCGTCCGGGGAAAGATGGTAATTTCCCTCGGGCGTCTCGAAAACGAGACTGCTACCGCTCCTTCTACGTATGATTGCCTGGTCGCTGGTCAAGGAATCACCCGACCCTTGCGACGATTGTCACCGACAATATGTTTAAGGGAACAGGAGCGCTAATACCTATTCCCCCTGTCTTGCTGATTGTATAGTTGTGGTAAACTTTCATTTTGAGCAGGCGGGGGACTACGCTGTTTTGCATGTTTTTTCCTCGGTCATAACAAACAGTCCTTTGTCGATCATGAATTGCCCGATGCCCTGAAAACCGGTGCGGCGTTCGTAGGCTTCGATGGCTTCACGTGTTACGTAAAGTTGATCCAAAATATCACCTGTGCAAGAGTTTTTTTCGAAGAAGAATTGCTTATGTGGGATTTACCACATGACAACTGCTTTGCACAGTCTTACTGTTGCGATATTTCATTTAAGCATGCATCAATTGTGGTGTGAAAGTGTCGCTGGACACTCTATCTGGATATATAAAAAAACAACTATTACTTTCGCCCTTCGCGAACCTGCGGTTAATATCTTCAATTTCTCCTTAGACGACATGTATGGAATCCCAATACACCAGTTGCCGGGTCACTTGCCACCACTGCAATCATGAATGGACATATATGGGAAACCGACTTTCCAGCCTCGAAAAATCAAAAAAACCAGTCAAAGTCCAGTGTCCCAGATGTCACAATAAGGTAAAAATGGATATAAAGAATGCCAAGGGGCCGGGAATTTAATAATATCAAATGATTATACTGCAATTAAAAATCAATACTATCCCTAACCTGTGGATAATCTCAACTCCTTCTCATATACCGTAATCTTACTTTTCGTTCAGGTTCGAAAGATACTCAAAATTATAAGATATAAAGAAATTTGTTTTTTTGTTTGAGGTTAAAATATTAATAGACAATAAACAATTTTCTCTTGCATGATGAAATTTCAATTACGGAACAGGGTGCGATTTTCATACCATTCAAATTTGATGCTTGGGGTGTAAAATTTTCTCAGTTTTAGAACTAACATAAGGGTAAAAAATAATAACAAAAATTGCAACTAGCAATACAAAATGAAAACTGAAAAAAAAGGAAAGGAAAATGTTATCTTGACATTGATAAAGTGCGTTTTGTGATAAATTATCTGTTCCACAAACGTAATCATTAATGATTGAAGTTAGAATCGCGTAAATCGGAATAAAAAGAAGATATTCTTTCCTTTTAAATTCAAATTTTACATAAACTAGAGCAGTTATTAATGTAATCAACAGAACGTAGGTGAATGGCCCCCCGAGAATCATAGGTGCTGGGTAAATTGGCGCTGGATAATCCGGTATGCTAGTCTGTTTTGGAATGGATATTGGTCCCATATTGATTCGAATGGAAAATGTATAATGTTGAATGGGTCTTCCAACAAAAATATCATAAATTACTCCTCCTATGATATGGCCGCTTTCATGAACGATAAGTGAAAACATCAAATAAGCAGTAAATATGAAACAAGCAAGGTCTAGAGAGAACAAAAAAGA
>CAYWHL010000137.1:0-6259 GCA_964457995.1 uncultured Methanoregula sp.
ATCGTCAGATAATTTTTCTGCACATACGATTTTAGTGCGAGGATACGAATCCCACTCCAAGTCACCGTGCACATTCCCCCGGCACGGAAAACTCCCGTTAGCCTCTTGATACCAGCGATATAATAACTCTGCAACAGTTTCCGGAGAATATCATGGACCCTATCCTGCAGTACGCAATCCTCTTTTTCACCGGAATCCTGACCGGCACTGCTTCCGGGCTCTTTGGTGTCGGGGGTGGGTTCCTGATGACGCCGGTCCAGTTCTGGCTGTATACCGGCGGGGGAATGGACAGCACTCTTGCCACACGGCTCGCTTTCGGAACCACCCTTGCCGTGATTATCCCCACGATGATCAGCGGGGCTTTGGCACACCACAACCGCGGTGCGGTGAACTGGCAGGCCGTTGTCCCGATGGGCTGTGCTGCAGTCTTCGGGGGCATTGCCGGGGGGACGCTCGCCGCTCACTTGCCGGGCATCGTTCTCCGGACTATCTTCGCTATCCTGTTAATCGTAATGGCAGTCCGTATGATCTGGCACATGCAGAGCTGCATGCCCTGCGAACCCCACGGATCAACCGGGATCTACATCCTCATCGGGTTTTTCATCGGCATAGTTTCCGGCCTTGCCGGGATCGGTGGGGGCGTCCTGCTCGTGCCGGTTCTCGTAATCCTCCTCGGTTACCCCATGCATTCCGCAGTCGGCACCTCGTCGGCCTGTCTCATCTTCTCGTCGACAGGTGCCGTTGCTGCATACATCATAAACGGGTTCGGGGTCGCAGGTCTGCCATTGTATTCGATCGGCTACGTGGATCTCGTAACCTTCGCGATCCTCGCGGTCACCACCATACCATTGGCACGCTTGGGCGTGCGGTATGCCCATAGGTGTTCCGGCCGGCATTTACAGATGGCTTTTGCCGGGATGCTGATCCTGATTGGCGGGATGATACTCATCAGCAGGTAAGAGGCTATTAACGTTCGGGACGGTGTAACCCACCACACTCCTGTCAACTGGATTTGTAAATCAGAAGATTTTGATCCTGCATTAACACCATGCCTCAAGTCCGAATGCGAGCAGTGGAATAACAGGTACGGCATCAATATTTGCAGAGTGCGATAACGGCGACCGCGAGACTCCGTTTTCGAACCCCAAATCAACGTGCACAAATACGTCACGATTTTTTTAGTAAAAATCCAGCACCCGGTTCCTGCAAAGGATCCGGCATTTCTGCCAGACTTTTCGATACCTCTGTTTGTATCTAATGGGGATGCTGGTATATTGTGTATCCCTCAATTGTTGTTCATGTATGTCTGGATTTCTCTTGGAAGTCTAAAAACCAAACCGCAATGCTCCAGTGCCTTGCAACATACTATTAATAAAAAAAGATCATACGTCGTGTAACAAAATCCCTATGAAACCAATTGTGCCTTTTGCCCTGTTTATTGTTGTCGGATTTATAGTGGCTACCGGTTGTCTAGCCGTGACGAACAAGAATTCTGTAAATACAACGACCGAAGTTACTGTTGCCCCGGTTTCCAGTACACCGGTTCCCGTTGCGAATGAAACGATAAACGCAACCGCCAATAGTACCTCAAATTCAACTTTGAAAGGATCACTGAGAGTGTCCATCAGCGGAATTTCATATCCTGCATCCCTGTCGGTCGTTCTTGACAACGAGATTGTCGGGGAAGTGAACCCCGCCACACCCCTGTACCTGATGATTTCCGAAGGCAACCATACGGTCATGGTCTGCATGAATTCAGTATGTGAGCAGGAAGAAGTCACGACCATATTCGGAAGGTACGTGGCAATCGATTTCAGTGAACGGTTACAAAGGGATGTTAAATTCCCAGATCCGTTCGCGCAACCGACTGCGCGAATCCTTGATTATTACAAGAACGGTAATGCCATTTCCGTGAACGTGGAGTTTATCAATCCTTCGAAAAAAGATCTCCTGATGTCTGTACGTGTCAGTTGCGGGTATAGCTATATTGATAGCCGGACCAGTTTCAAAATGGGAGATTCTGCAAAGGGTATGTTAGTGCAAAACGTCAAGGCCGGGCAACGCATAACAGAGAATCTGGATCTCTATTTTGCCAGCAGCAATAGCTTAAGTTATAGTAGTCCGGTAATAGAAGAACTACAGGTAAAATAAAAAAAACCGCTCATTTTTTCCAGACCACCAATTTCATGCCGTCCTTGGTAATCCCTTCTTATTGAAGTAATCAAAAACTCAAATCATGGAATCGTACTGGTGCATGAAGAAAAATTCAATTGATAATTGGATTAAAAAATCAGAAGATTTTAATCCTGCGTTAACTCCATGTCTCAAGCCTGAATGCGATCGGTGGGATAAGAGGGAGTGCATCAATATCCTCAAAGCAGGATAACGGCGAACGCGAGAGTCCGGATCCCAACCTCACCAATCAAAGTGTATAAACCCTCTCACGGAATATTTTTAGTAATGATCTGCCACCGGGTTCCTCAAAGGAACCCGGCATATCTTACCACGGTGACCCCCATGCAGTTGAAATCCTGCAAAAAGACCTACAATCTCGAAACGCAGCGTGCAGCTCCCCTTGAAGAGACACTCGCCCGCATTGAACCCAAAGTGCCCGCAGCGGGAATAACACGCGTCGCGGATATCACAAACCTTGACCGGATCGGCATTCCGGTCTTTTCCTGCATCCGCCCGACTGCAGAAGCAGGAGCAATTACGGTATACAACGGGAAAGGGGCGACTGTTGAAGAGTCACGGATTTCTGCGATTATGGAAGGAATTGAGCGGTATTCCTCGGAACTGCACGACCGGAGGATACATCTTGCACCCTACCAGGAGATGTTTGCACACGGACGGGTGCTTGATCCAAAAGACCTTATCCTTCCCAAGGAGGCAGATACGGATCGCCTTATGCCCTGGGTCGAAGGGTTTGATATTGCAAATGATGTGCCGATTATTGTCCCTGCACATGCAGTCTTTCACCCGCTCCCCCAGAAATTTCGTCAGCTCTTCCGCACGAACACCAACGGACTGGCATCCGGGAACACCATGGAGGAGGCCATCTTCCATGCTCTTTCTGAGGTGATTGAACGGGATGCCTGGTCACTGGTCGAGGCTTCTCGGGATACCGGGGCAACGGTTGAAAACATCGATGATGCAACCTGCCTCGAGATGGAAAAGAAATTTGCCGATGCACAGGTTGAAGTTCGGGTAAGGGATATCACCAGTGATATCGGGATCCCGACCATGGCCGCAGTCGCGGATGATGTCCTGCTTAAAGATCCCATGCTTCTTACCATTGGTATCGGGACCCATACCAGCGCACGGATTGCGGTGATGCGGGCACTCACCGAAGTTGCCCAGAGCCGGCTGACACAGATTCACGGGGCACGGGAAGATACCACAATCGCCGAACTCCGGAAAAGGATGGGCTATGACCGTGCAAAGCGGATAAACGCGTACTGGTTCAAGGACAATGGTCAGGTAGATTATAACCGGATCGCGTCCTATGACACCGATGATTTCCTTACCGACATCCGGTTTGTTATAGAAGCACTCAGAAACAAGGGGCTCGACCGGGTTATCGTTGTTGACCTGACCCGCGAAGAGATCGGGATTCCTGTCGTACGAGTGATTGTCCCGGGGCTGGAAGTCTATGCAATGGACCCGGAACGACGGGGAGAGAGAGTGAACAATGCACAAAATCATCGTCTTTCTCGGCCCAAGTCTTGAGAAGGAAACAGCTGAAAAAATCCTTTCCGCTGAATACCATCCTCCTGCAAAGCGTGGTGACCTGCTTGCAGCAGTACACGATGGGGCAACAATTATCGGGTTGATAGACGGTGTCTTTCACCAGGAATCTGCGGTTGCTCACCGCGAGATCCTGGCTGCGGTAAAAAAAGGTGTCAGGGTCGTTGGTGCATCGAGCATGGGTGCTCTCCGGGCTGCGGAGATGGACACGCTGGGCATGGTAGGTATTGGTGCTATCTACCAGATGTATAAGAGCGGGGAACTTGAGTCTGACGATGAAGTGGCACTGGTGTTCGATCCTTCATCCGGTCTGGCACTCTCAGAACCGTTAATCAATATCCGGTTTACCCTGAAACAGGCGGTTGAGGAGGGCATCATCGATACTGCTGCCGGTGACGCCCTCCTCTCCTCAGCCCGTTCCCTGTTCTATCCAAAGCGTACCTACCGGGCGATTGTGTCCGGAGCCGGGGATGCTGTTGATGAGGCAACATGGGAGCGCTTCCTGAGCTGGGTCACTACCTGTGCGGTCGACCAGAAACGGGAGGATGCGGTTGCAGCGCTGGAGTATATCAGGAAAATTGCAGGAGAGGATCTGGATTGGTAGTCCCCCGCATCAGGTTCAGGCCTGCTCTGGGTTTTTTATCCGGGTACGATAGTTACTTCCCGCTCATGAGGTTTCTTGCCAATCGGGCAGACATCCGGAGCGTTCCGGTATCGGATCCCGCAATTGACAGAGCGGCCATCCCCGGATATCCCTACACGGGCCTGGTATTCCCCGATTGTGTCGGACCATAATGGTGAAGGGGCCTGAAATTCCACCGGGGTTGTAACAGTCCCGGCATTCATCCAGTATGACGGAGGGATACAGTGTTCGGGAGCACGCGATCCATTGCAGGGATTTTCCATCTCTGCGATGATCCCGTTCCGGGACGCCGCACTCCCGAGACCTGCAATTATGATGATGAACAGGCATACTGCTGCTATCCCCGTCCGCTTCCTGCGAATGATACGCGGGAAAAAATCATTGTTCTTCATCCGACACGATTCCCGGGTTAACATTATTCGATTGTAATTGGGATTTTAATTTTTAGAGGGGTAAAAACTTTTATCGTATCTCCTTCACCTTGACCCACAAACCCTCCTCCCATTCCAGGATGATGGTGGAACTCCTAAGGACCCGGGCTGTTGTGGGATCTGTTGCTGTCACCGTAACTATAACCGGCTCAAGCGTTGATGCAGGCTTTTCGATAAAGGACCAGTAGAGTTTTTCACCATGGTTGGTAACCGGATTTCCCTGCTCTTTGACCGTGTAATCTGACGGCCCCCAGGACAGGAAGTTTCCGTACGTGGCGTTCCACGTAAACGTCGTACTCACAGGATCAAACCCGCTCGCATTCACGTCAATCCCGATACCGACGGTCGAGGACATGAGGGGGGAGTACCGCTGCGGGGTGGCTGTCAGCTGTAAAGACGTTTGTGGTTTTGAGGAAGCGGCAGGTATTACCGAACATCTCCCGTTTACACACCCGCAACTGCCGGCACCGCAGTCCAGCGGTCCCTCGCAGGACGCAGTACAAAAGAGATTGCATACCGTTATCGATGCCTGGTGAACGCAGCTTGTCGGGTGACAGCACTGGGCAGGAACACAGTCAGCATCGCTCGTACAGGTCTGGTTATCAAAGGGGATTGTTGTTACAGCCGAAGTCGGGGGGGTTGTGTTGGTTGCTTCATCCAATGGCGGGGCTGTGCACCCGGCCAGAAGCACCACCACGATACAGATGACAGGAAATACTATCGCACTTCTCTCCATAGAGTGGAATTATCGGTTATAAGATTATTAAACAGCCGGGAACGCAATGGATTTTTATAAGGATAGAAGGGTTTAAAATTTTGGGAGGAGGCACCCCATGGATGTAGAGAGGGAATCAGGGAATTTTTTGGTTTTTTTAAAATTCCTCACTCAACCTTTGTCCAGACATACATGAACCGCTGGAATGCGGTAATATGCCCGAAAATACCAAACATGACCAGCAGCCAGCCGAGCCAGCCAAGTCCGTAGAAACTCTGTGGAATGATGAGATCGATGACACCGACTACGAGAATCAGGACAAGCCGGTCAGATCTCCCCAGCAATCCGCCATAATACCGTCCGACCCCCACAGCCTGCGCCTGTGTACCAAGATAGGAGGCCATCAGGACCCCGGTCAGCGCAAAGACACCGATCTGCCACGGGACCATTCCCCCGGCAAAGATGCCGGTGATAATAAAAATATCAGCATACCGGTCCACCGCGTGATCAAGAAAATCCCCACGCCGGCTCTGGGTCTTCATCTCACGGGCAACAGCACCGTCCATCGCATCACAGAATGCATTCAGGAAGACGGCCACAATTCCCCAGAGTTCCAGCCGGAGATAAAAAAAGACGCCTGCAGCTGCCGAGGCAAGAAGGGCCGCAAGAGTAAAAAAATTCGCATTCAGCCTGCACTTGATCGCAATGGAGACCAGCGGGTCG
>CAYWHL010000138.1:0-6228 GCA_964457995.1 uncultured Methanoregula sp.
TATCAGACAGGAGGGCAAGGGTCTCGAGATCTTTTTTCGTGCCCTTCTTTGCCAGGATCCGGTTGAGAAGGAGAAGCGAGTGCTTGAGTCCCTCCCGGCAGGGAACGCATTTCCCGCAGGACTCTCCGGTGGCGAAGTTGATGAAATAGCGGGCAATGTCGACCATGTTTGTGTCCTCGTCCATGACGACGAGCCCCCCGGAACCCATGATCGAGCCGACATTGTTGAGACTCTCGTAATCCACCGGCGTATCAAATAACCGTACCGGAATACAACCCCCGGACGGACCCCCGGTCTGGACGGCTTTTACCTTTTTTCCCAGGGCGCCGCCGTTGCCAATATCGAACACGATCGTGTTGAGCGATGTCCCGAGCGGCACTTCCACGAGACCGACCCGGTCCACTTTCCCGACAAGGGAGAACACCTTGGTACCGGAGTTGCCCTTTACCCCGATCCGCGAGTACCATCCGCTACCGTTGCTGATGATCACCGGCACATTGCACCAGGTCTCGACATTGTTGAGGTCCGTGGGGACTCCGAAAAGCCCGCCCCCGATATCGGTCAGCCGCGGCGGGCGGGGGTGGGGCCGGCCGGTCCTTCCCTCGATGGATGCCACAAGGGCAGTCGACTCGCCGCAGACGAATGCGCCGGCACCCGTCGCGATCCTGATATCGAACGAAAATTTCGTGCCAAAAATGTTCTTCCCCAGTAACCCGTACTCCCGCGCCTGCTCAATGGCGAGTTTCAACCGTTTGATCGCGAGCGGGTATTCAGCCCGGATATAGATGAGACCTTCGGCAGCACCCATGGCAAATGCACCGATGATCATCCCCTCGATAAGCATATGGGGGTCGCTCTCCATCTCGTTCCGGTTCATGTATGCACCGGGGTCACCCTCATCGGCATTGCAGATAATGTATTTTTTGTCAGCCTTCGCATCCCGGGTTATTCGCCACTTTAATCCGGTGGGAAAACCGGCACCGCCCCTGCCCCTGAGCCCTGACTTCTCCACTTCCTTAATGATGGCCTCCGAATCCATCCCGGCCAAGGCTTTCATGGCTGCCGCGTAGCCGCCCACCGCGATATACTCGTCGATATCTTCCGGGTTGATCAGGCCGGCATCCCGCAGGATCACTTTCTTCTGGGCCTTAAAGAACGGGATCTTTTCGTAGAGAGGAATTTTGGTAAATCCATCGCCATACGCAAGAGTGCATCCCGTACCATGGTCCCATGCCGGGACCCGGCACAGGGCTTTGTCATACGGCACCTCGCCCTTTTGGACTGCACGGACGATCTCCTCTGCATCAGCCTCGGTGACCTTGTGCAGGATAATTAACGGTTTTCCCGGAATAGTGATATTCACCAGTGGCTCTTCCTTACAATAGCCGATGCACCCCACTCGTGTGAGATCAATATCCAGACCGTTCTTTTCGATAATCACTTTGAGGCGTTCGTACACCTTGTTGCCACCAACTGCTATCCCACAGGTGGCAAAACCCACAGCAATCCGGGGTTTTCCGGGCTGGATCTTTTGTAATCCGATCTTCTGCCGGGATTTAAGATCGGCCGCCGATATGATCTTCATGGCTCCCACCCGTACTCTGCAAGGATCGCCGGGAGGTCTTCCTTTGTTGCATAGCCGTAGAGGTTTCCGTCCACCCGCAGGACGGGTGCCATGCTGCAGGCACCAAAGCACCGGGCGATCTCCAGCGTGAATTTCTTGTCCTCTGTGGTGATGGAGAACTTGCCGTCCTGTGAAGTGTCGCTCTTGATTCCCAGCATCCATTCAAGGGCCAGCAGGATCTCAACGGCACCTTTCACGTGGCAGGCCGTCCCCATGCAGACCGTGATGACATGGTCACCGACCGGCGTCAGGCTGAAATAGGAGTAGAAGGTGGTGAGGCTGTAGAGCTGCGAGCGGCGCACGTCCAGTTTTTCTGAAAGCATCTCCAGCGATTCCCGGGGAATATACCCTTCCTTGTCCTGGATCTCCCTTAAAATCCCGAGGAGTCTGCCGGACGGGGCATTATACCGGGAAATAATTTCATCGAGCGTTGTTTCATCCATGGTATCCTCTTGTGAAAAAAATGGGATGGTCCCTTGAACAGAGATTATATGCCGAGTGCTTTTCTCTTCCGGTTAATTTCGGCTTCGAGCAGGTCGGCGGCTTTGACCGGGTCGGGTTCAACGGCAAACGATGCATTTATGATGCCGGTGAGCTGGGCAGCGAGAAGGTTTGTGACGTTTGCGCTGCCAAAGATCTTGGGTGGGATACCAAGGACGGTGTAGACCCCCGATGAGACGAAGTAGGTGCCGATGGATACGGCTTTCTGGGAATACCATTCGGGAGCTGCACCCCCAAGGGGCAGCTGATCGATACCAACACCCAGCTCGTTTGCCACGTGCGCTGCCAGCACAAGGATGCGGGAGCAGTCCACGCAGGAACCCATGTGAAGGACGGGGGGGATCCCGAGCGCCTTGCAGACTGACCTGAGCCCTTCTCCAGCCTGGTCAGCAGCCTCCGGAACGAGCAGCCCTGCCTTTCCGCTGGCAATCGCGGCGCACCCGGTCTCGACAACAAGGATGTTCCGCTTGATCAGTTCTTTTCCCAGCGTGATATGCCCGTAATCCTGTTTGATCTTCGGGTTGTTGCAGCCGACGATACCGACAACACCTTTGATCTTGCCGGCAACAATCGCATCGATCAGCGGCTTGTAGGTGCCTCCCAGCGCTTTTCTGATCGCTTCTTCAGAGAAACCTGCCATCATGTCAATGGGTTGTGCCGGGATCCTGACCCGGTTCGGGTTCCGGTTCGGGAAGTTATCGATTGCTATGGTGACGATCTCTTTTGCCGTATCAAGAGCAGTCTCCGGCCTGAACTCCTTGTAGGTAGCGCCCGGGACTTTTGCCTTTTCACTCGTACTGACGATTTTTGTATGATAACAGCTGGCAGTCTGGGTGATGGACGGGAAGATGCACTGGTAATCGATCACCATCACTTCCACAGAACCGGTTGCAATGGCAAGTTCCTGGTCAAGGAATGAACCTGCGATGGGAATGCCGTGCCGCATCAGCAGTTCATTGCCGGTACAGCACATGCCGACGAGGTTGATGCCCTTTGCACCTTTTTCCGTTGCACGTTTTTTGAGGTTTGCATCTTCTGCGGCTTTCACAATCATTTCAGAAAGGATCGGGTTGTGCCCATGGAGGACGATATTTACCTTGTCTTTGCTGAGCGTTGCGAGGTTTGTTAAGGAGCGGAGAGGTGTCGGGGTGCCGAACAGGATATCGGAACTATCCGTTGCCATCATCGACCCGCCCCAGCCATCCGAGAGCGATGTCCTCATCGCATGCAGGAGGATATTGGTGTAGTCTGCACCGACACCCATGTGGATCCGGTGCATGGACTCCACGATCTCCCGGTCAACACCCCGGGGGACGATGCCCAGTTTCTTCCAGATATCTTTTGTCTTCTGGGGTGCCCGTTCTGCCATCTGGATCCGGTTCTTGACCGTCCCGTATTCTTCCAGCATTGCCAGGGCGAGATCTTTTGCGATCTCTTCTTTTTTCCTCTTGTCGGTTTGTATGCCGTATTCCGTGGCGATCGCTTTTAATTTCACTTCATCGACGATCTGGTAACCCTGTGATTTTCCTTCAGCGGTTTCGAGGAGGACTTCCAGCACTTCGCGCCCATGGTCCGAATGGGCAGCAGCTCCCGTCGAGAGATCGTCGAGCAGGTTCCGGGCCACGATGAGGTCTGCGTCTGCCCCGCACACACCCCGTACGGGTTTCTTGCCGAACGGTTCAATGCGACAGGGGCCCATGGAACAGCGGTTGCAGCAGACGCCAAGCTGCCCAAAGCCGCACTGCGGCTGCTGGTCCGCGAGCCGGTCCCACGCGGTCTCGACCCCGTCCTCTACGGCCTTGACGATGATCTCCTGGTCTGTCTTGTCAAGCGCTCTCTCTTGTGCAATTTTCTTTCCTGCAGATGAATCGTACATTTTTTATTTCCCCCCTTCAGGTCTCCCCTTTTAACTCAGCCAGCTCTTCCATGATTGCCCGGAACGCCCGGATGTTTGCCGGGATCTTCGGGACTTCCACACCCGTCGCTGCGGATTTGATCATCCGCAGGGTGAAGTCCTTCCTGCTTGAACGAATCAGATCGTCCGCATCCCCGAACTCCAGTGCGCCGGTCTTGCATGCCTCGGCACAGGCAGGGATTGATCCGGCTTTCTGCCGCTCAATGCAGTTATCGCACTTGGCATTGACTTCGCGGTCCGTATCCAGCTGGTGCACGGCCTGGAACCGGATGATTCCGAACGGGCAGGCCATTGCGCATACAGCACAACCAATGCACCGGTCATAGTGCACGACAACCGAGCCGGTGCCTGCGTCCCGCACCAGTGCTTCGGTCGGGCAGACCTGCATGCAGGGTGCCGGATCGCAATGCCTGCAGCGGTTGGGAAAGGTCAGGTAATGGATTCCCGTCTCCACATAAATCCGCGGCTGCGATCGTTTCTCTTCAGAAACAGCATCGAATAACTTTTTGCTCGCTGCATGCTCGATCGCACAGGCAACTTCACAGTGCCTGCACCCGATACACAGTTCAGGATATACAAAAACAGTTTTCATGCATAGTGCCTCTTCGTTCTCTTGGTCCGGTGTCCGGACTCGATTAACGTCGGTCTTTTAATAATGCCCTGTTTATGAACAGATACTATTTACGACTTTTTATTTTGATATCGAAGTTAACGTATCGTGCAGTGTATATGGCTTGCCTGTACGCAGGAAGAGCAGGGGTGGATCTTTTGGTTATGCTCCATCGGAAACATACCCCCCCCGGATACCTGCATTCACACCTCCCAATCCGGCTCCGTTACGGCCACGTATTACCCATCCGGGAGGGTCATTTCCGGAACATATGCAAAAAACGATGCAGTTTTACACACTTTTTCAAAAATCGCATTTTCCTCACGATTTAAGCCAAACGGAGCATTTTGCGTAGCGTTATAAAACGCTAATATACGCTAACAGGAGGCAAAACTCTGGGGGGCTGGGGGGGGTAGCACGGTCAAGAGGAAAGGAAGGGCTGTTTTGGAGTAAAGATCCCGGAACCGCCATCGTTGGACACATTCGTATAATTTATGTTTCCCCTGTTACCTGCCAACCCCTACATAGTGTAATGGGATAGGTTCTTTTGCGAAGCACATCTTTGTCGTAGGGGTCGTGATCACGTGGAAACGTTGGGCTTGCCGCAGGGTGTTTGGGATGCAGAAAAATGCGGATCCGATCACATGGGTTCTGGGCGGATTTGTCTGCAGATTAAAGAAACGGTAAAAAAAGTGAACTATACTGGTTTCACACTCTCAAGGAATTTGTTCACCTGGGCAGCTACGATGGTCCGCCTGTATCTGGTTTCTGAAAATGTCTCAACTCCAAAGGAGCCCGCAGAAGTTCCATCGCGGAATTTTCTCCGTATCACTGCTAATGAATTCCTTGCAAGATCTCTTTTTTCACGGGAGATCCCTTCCGGTGCGAAATTCTTGTTGAAGTAATGGGCGGCCTGTTCAGGACCCCCGTTGTAGTAAGTCAGCGCAAAAATATCGTATGCATCTTTCAGGTTTTTCCGGACATCCAGTGCCTGGCCTTTCAAAATTACCGATCCTACCAAATCGAGAACTTTAAAGACCGTTCTATCGACACCGTTCTCTGGTAATGTTGTTTCTATCTCCTTCTCAAAATTAAAATCAAAGGCGATATCGGCACCCTCAAACATGAAAGCTTCCAAATCGGGCTGGACTCTGAAATGGTAGCCGAGCTCGCACTTATCGCAAAGGAAATCGATATGAATTGAATAATAATTCCCGTCAACCGGGGATTTTATTTTCCTGACGAACCTGAAATGGTTTTCCTCAACATAGCCAATATCGGTGACAATGTTTCTGATACTCTCATACCTGGGAAGGATTGTTGTCTTCAGGATAAGATCGATATCGACACTTCCACAATGCTCAAAATATTTTTCAGTAATAAAGTAGGGAGCCCATCCTCCTGACAACACCATATCGTTCCGGTATGTGTGCAATGCGAGGCCGAGCTCAAGCAGTGCAGATTTTGATGTTTCCGTGATTTCACGTGAGTACATGGTACCTAATCCTGAGTTTTATCCCAGCGTTTTTCAATTTTCTTCCACAATTCATCAGCCGCCTCCCTGCCTCGGGCGGGATA
>CAYWHL010000139.1:0-6158 GCA_964457995.1 uncultured Methanoregula sp.
AAGGCATTTCCCTGAGAAACGGGAAAAGCGGCGTGCCTTTGATCAGGATCCTGAAGCGCATTCGAGAATTCTCCGGGGAAAAGATGCTTAACAATAATGTAACCTGCAGAATTTTGTCAACGCTTATTCAAATTTCAATATTCGCATGGATAGAATCTGCAAATAAAGCCATTCTCTGAAAATATATCTATGTGAAAATTTTACAGGAGAGACACCATGTCGGTCATTCATGAAGCAACATCCGCCAAACCCAAAATATCGGTTGTATCGTTCTGCCTGAACAGCGGCAAATACCTGAGAGAGACTATTGGCTCCGTACTCCAACAAACCTACAAGAATTTTGAACTCATTATCAAAGACGGCGGTTCGACTGACGAGACCATCGAGATATTGAAAGAATATCCGCAAATTCGTTGGGTGTCGGAAAAGGAAAGCGGAGACAATCCCGCACACGATGCTCTTTGGCAGGCCTTCCACATATCTCAGGGCGAATATATCATTTATCTGGCTATCTCCGACGGTATTTCCGACCCAAACTGGTTTCAAAGGGCCGTTGATGTTCTTGATTCAGATCCCGAGGTTTCCTGGGTCTGGGGAGTTAATCAGTCGAAATCTGAAGATGGCCATCTTGGAATAATTCCCTGGCAGGAATATCTCCGGCACGCTCCACCGCAAAAAATGGAATGGCTGCCGTTCTGGTTTGCTTTACAGCATGCTCAAGAAACAAACTCAATATTTCGACGACATCTTTTTGAAGAATACTTCCCCAAGAATGATCCCGATGAGCCCTATCGGTTCAACGCGTCTCTTGGTTTTAATTTAAGGTTAAATATGATGGGATACCTGCCCTATTTCCTTCCGATCATTTCGTTTTACGGCTACACCCACAAAAATCAGCGGCAGGAAGTTTATTATGACATCATAGATGTTGCTTCCAAAATATATCGCCGAGAGATTATTGAATATCGAAAAACTTTCCTGTCAGGGAAAATCACCCACCGGTTCCGTGACAGCTCTTCGAAGGTGATCCATGAAGTTGGGAAAAACGAACTTTGGAGCTACCGGAAAAAGTTTCTGATGTACCGCATCAAGTATAAGTTACGTCGTGAATTGCAAAAGCTCATGGATCATATTGTCTATTGAACGGCTCCTCTCATCCGGGCCAGTGCTGAGCAAAGTTACTCTTGTTTCAATTGTATTTATGACAATCGCTGTTCGGCGTTGACATATCGTTCCGGCGTCCCGATATCAATCAACTCAACATCCGTAAAGAATCCATAGCATTTCATAGAAAGGATTTTTGGAAAGAAGACATATTCGAGAGAAAAGCGATGTTCTTCCGGCATGTGGTCGAATATTTCCCGCCGCATGAAATAGATGCCGCCGTTTACGAACATTCCCGCCCCGGATTCTTTTTTTTCCCGGAAGCTCTTTATTCGTCGCTCCTGATCAATTTCAATCACGCCATAATCCGTCCCTGGCTGCGGCTTGACCAGCGCCATTGAAAGGATTCCTCCCTTCTGCAAGTGAAAGTCATAAAACAGGGATAAATCGATCGGACAAATTGAATCGCCGTTCATGACCATAAATGACTGGCTGTGAATCATCGGGGCAGTTGCTTTAACTGCCCCACCCGTTCCGAGGGGTGTCTCCTCTTCGGATAATTCCACGTTATGGCCTGCCGCAAGACAATAGTTTCGAATATCTTCTCGCTTATAACCAACACTGAGGATTATGCGGCGGAATCCCTGTTGCCGGAGGTCGCCGATCAGAAAATCGAGGAACGGTCTTCCGGCGACCTTTACGAGCACCTTCGGCAGATCGCCGCTGATTGCCTTGAGTCTTTCTCCCTTGCCCCCGCAGAGGATGACGACATCTATATTATTCACAGAGTCTATATCACTCATACTGGTTGCCTTACGCTACGCAATCAAAGTCCGACTGCCTAGAAGAAGATTTTTGAAAAACTCCCTCTTTTGCAGGCTGTTCAAAAAGGCTGAGAGGCAAGGCGCGTGAGAATCGAGCAGCGGAGCGTACTTGGTTGGTGCGTACGTGAGCAGCGAGAGTCGAAGCGCAACGCAGCCTATAAGCCTTTTTGAACAGCCTGTTAAAAATCCTGGGTGGAATAAACAATAATCTGTGTTCCCAAATTTTCAAAAGCAAAAGGCACATTCAGGAAATTTCTCAAACTCTCTTTAACGAATGGCTGAACTTCAGGACTTGCAAATAAAAGCATGAACCCTCCCCCTCCCGCGCCCAGCAGTTTTCCTCCAATCGCCCCTGCTTTAAGTGCCGTTCGATATATTTCATCTATTTTATTTGTCGTTATCGAGTTGGTTAGACTTCTCTTTATTTTCCATGCTTCATGAAGAAGTCTGCCAAAATCGATTATGTTATTTGTAGTATTGTTTAATATATTTATTCCCTCATCGACCATTCCTGCCATGGCTTTTAATTCAACATCTTTTGAATGAGTATTATTTATTTGCTCATCGGCCACATCTGATGCATTCCTTGTGAATCCGGTGAATAATAACATAAGATGTTTCTGAAGCAGCTCTATTTTTTCATTGCTGATGGGGATGGGGTTTACATAGAATTCATTTTTCCCGCCAAACTCGATTTTATTTAATCCCCCAAAGGCACATGCAACTTGATCTTGAGAGCCAACGCTCTCTTTGATTAAATCTTGTTCTATATGAATGGCTTCCCGCGCGAGTTGTCTTTTTGTCACCATTTTACCCAATAATGCATACAATGCATTCAAAAACCCTACTGTAAAAGCAGAACTCGAACCAATGCCGGAACGGGCAGGTATATCACTTGTGTGAACCATTTCTATCCCTTTTTCAATATTCACAGATCTTAAACACTCGCGAATGGATGGATGTCTTATTTCATTTATTGCGCCAATTTCTTCCCGAACGGAGTATCTCAATCGGTATTTGTAATCGAAAAATGGAGGCAAGTACCGGCAGGTTATATAGCAATACTTATTTATCGTTGTGCTTAAAACGGCTCCGCCGTGTTTCCTATACCAGATCGGATAATCTGTTCCTCCTCCAAAAAATGAGATGCGAAAAGGGGTTCTGGTTATGATCATCGCAAATAATCCCCCCATTTTATAAGCCAGTTTGAAAAATCATGAAGATACTCATTTTGGGGGTCTTTGACATGAACGCAAAAGAAATGATTCATATTTGACTCTACAAAACCCATTTTTTTAACAACCCCATGCAAAAGACTGTTCGGAACCGCCTGGATAGTTACCACATCTACATGTTCTCTTAGGCTTAAATAAGCACAATGAATCAAATTTATCATGTTCTTTTCTTCCAAACCGTAGGTTTCAAAATCCACGATATCTCCATATCTTATTTTAGTTTCATTATCATAATATTTATTCGTAATAACAAAATCATTCGAATCATTCTGGATCATTTGATACGAATGACGTGGATGTGATGCGAATCTCCATAGACGAAAATCCTCATCAGCCAAAAACATTATGGCGTCTCCTTTTTCAATTTTAAAATTGTGAAACTTTGTATTCGATGCAATTGGAGCACAAACAGGATACTGACATTCGACATCTACATTTGTATAAGTGTTCCCGGGCATAACCATGGTTTCGATACGGTCGATAGTACTAAAACCAAAATTATTCTCAAGAGCTTTTTTACCGGTTAAATTTGTCAAGCAACAAAATATATCTACGTCGTTAAAGTAGCCCATGGCTTTATCACCTAATTCCTTAAAGAGACCTCTCCCTCTCCACTCATTTTCAACGATCAATCCCATCAATACTCCACAGTTCAAATTATTGATGAGTTTTCTCCGCAAGACGACAAACATGCCGACGATTTTATTTTCATATTCCGCACAAAATGTCACTGAGGGGAAGCTGTTCCACCAACGGAAAAAATCCGCCGATTTAGATGGCGTTGTATAGGTATTAAATAAACTCACTATTTTCGGAATATCCTCGGTTACTGCCTTCCTGATCAACAATGCCATCATGAATCTCGTTACTATATATTTCTAGGATAATATCCGGACATGGGAATGGACAAGAAAAAAGCTGGTCCAACAAATGCACCTAACATCCGCCCTCATCTCTTCTCGATAGGATTGGATTTTTTATTGGCCACCTTATATTCAGTTGAGGATCATTCCACAACAAAGTGAATTGACTGGCACGGTCATAGTATGTGGACTGTTTGTAGTGAAAGATTGCCAGTTCACTCAGCACCAAGTGTCCATTCCCAAACTTGGGCGGAATCAAAACTTGCAGTCTATTACGGTCGGACAAGACAATCGATTCCCATTTGCCGAATTGCGGAGACTTCTCGTTCCAGTTGACCACGACCAGATAAAATTCTCCATGAAGACATGAGATCAGCTTCCACGTCTTGCTATCGCCGTGAATCCCTCGAAGAACATTTTGTGAGGATATGGAAATATCATCCTGAATGAACTTAGCCGTTATTCCCGCATCCGAATAGAGCTTTTCGTTGTATAGTTCTACATAAGTTCCTCTGAAATCCTCGAATATCGTCGGCGGCTTTATCAGCAAAACACCGTCAAGTCCCGTTTTTGATACTTCCATGTTTACCTCTTGAAATGTCTTTTTTAATCATTTCAGAATCTCCTGTGTCGGCATGGTCCTCGGTGCCAAAAGTTCTATCCATTCGGGTCATTGACTCAACTCTATAACCATTTCTACCAGATGCCTGTCTGCGGTTTTATCACCTTTTTTCTTGTCGTTATCACTTAGATATTTGAACATGTCCTCGTATATGGCAGACGGAAGTATTCTCGACTGCCTGAATCCGCATTTCTCATGAAGCCTCACGGAGGCCAGATTGTCCGATACAACCTTGACATGAAATCTTTTTAATTTCAGCAGGCGCGCCTGTCCGATGATAATATTCTGCAGCAGACAGCCCAGCCCTTTTTTCAGAAACTCATCCCGGATCACGATGGCGCTTGTTACCTGCTCCGATTTGAATCTCTTCAGCAGCCCAAATCCTATGACGCGCTCGTCCTTATACAGATTCACCGCTGTCCAGTCATTCTCTTTTTCCCAATCCGCGATCCTGGAAACCAGTTCGCCTGCAGAATGCGGCGGCGTGTGGAAAAGAGGATAGGGAGCGAACAGCCGTCTCGGTTTTTCGGAAAGTCCTTCAGAATAGAATTCAAACAATCCCGCCGCATCACTTTTGTCCAGCCGGTGAATCGTCACCCTGCCTGTTGATCCCGTCTCGACAGACACATATTTAATAAAATGGTCTTCGATCTTTATCTCATGAACAGATGACACTTGAGAGAGCGCTTCCAGAGCACGTTTCAATTCTTCAGTCTTACGTACAGCTGCCACTAACCCACCCGCTTAATCATATCAATCGTTTCCAGTAAGCCAGCGCAGATATACTGCTCCTGCCCTTCATTTAAAAGCGGATGAAGGGGAGGACAAAACAACCTCCGGCCAATGTCTTCGGACACCCTGAGTTTGGGATTGCCGCACTTCTCTGCAACATAAGGCCATCGCAAGTATGTGGGACGATTCGTAACACTGCAAACGATCCCATACTTCTGCTCCATTATGGAAAGAATCCTATCGCGCTTTTCGCCGGCCCACTCAGGCTGCACCAGTATAGGGAACACATAGTAAACATGCACATGTCCTGGCGGCTCGTAAGGCATAATCAGTTCCGGCGCGCTTTCCAATAGTTTCATGCGCCGGTGCGCAACGGTTCGTCTTGCATTATTCATTTCATCAAGGCGACTTAGCTGCACAAGTCCTGCAGCCGCTTGCACTTTATTCATCCTGTAATTGGAGCCCCATCCATATTCTCCGCCAAAATGGTTTATATCACGCATCCTTTCCGCGAGCCTGGAATCATTTGTGGTAATTGCGCCTCCCTCTCCAAGTGTTGTCATCAGCTTCTGACTATGAAAACTGAAAGCCGTAAGCCAACCTTTAGCGCCGATCTTGGTTCCCTTATAGCCTGCGCCAGCGGCTCGTGCAGCATCTCCGATAATTTTGAGAGGACCATGCTCGGGATGAGGATGACGTTCAGCAATGTCCAGCAATTCATCCATGGGTGCAGACAATCCGGTCAAATGGACAGGACATATGGCACGGGTGCGCGGCG
>CAYWHL010000140.1:0-6149 GCA_964457995.1 uncultured Methanoregula sp.
CCGGTCTTGTTGCCGGTCTGCTCGCGCTTTACATGGGACTTGGGCAGGTTATCAATGAGATTTATGGTAGCCGGGTTCTTCCGGTGTAATAGTCTATTCACTGTAAAATTAATGGATAATAAATGAGAGTGATAACCTGTCACTCTCATCCTTTTTCCCATCAACAGGACGATCTGCCAACAGAACTGCAACATCGCGGTCTACCGTCAAAGAGAACCGGTACGACCCGTTGATGCGTAGCGCCAACTCCCGGCTCTCCTGCAATGACACTAATGGTGAGATACTTACGGTTCATGATTTCAGGTACTCAATCACTGGCATATCGAGGTTGAAATTTCCCGTGCTGATCATTCGGACATGCGAGCCGGTCACTTTCTTGTATACCTCGGGATAGAGTTCCCGGAATGTGATATTACCGTTTGCCTGGAGCGTGCTAATAACGCCTAAGGTGAACTCGTCCGATAGCCACTGCCTGATATTCGTATCGTAGACCGCCCCAAGCGAGGGCTCACTTTTGGCTGCCCCGGTCAGGTAAAGAATACCCGGAGCAGTAACATTGGTGGCCATGCTCTCCCCAAAACAGGTGTCAACGAAAAAGGCCATCTGCCGGTACTGGCGGTTCTTCTCCATCGAATTCGTAAGCGCGGTAAAATCCTCCGTAGTCAGTATCGAATTACCTGTCCCAAACACAATCTCTTTCGGTGCACCATGACTCGCAATGTAAACAAACACATCGGTGCTGGCATTGCTCTCCAGAACAACAGGGGTGGATGCGGTATTAGTACCGGTCAGGATGTTTTTGAATGTAGCGGCGGTCACGTTTGCACCGGTGTAATCCACCAGCGCCCCTGACCTGATATTCTGCCCGTTAGGGATATTGTGGATGTCTCCTCTGAGAGGATTTTCCGGAACGGTGGGGATATCATCGTATGTCATGAGGATGATGTTGTCGTCACTGACCCCGTTCCGGCGGAGCAGGGAATAGACGCTCAGGGCATCAGCCTGGTGACGGTAATTAGTCCATCCACGGGAGGGACCCACGATCACTGCTTTAAAATTTGTTCTCTTATTAGGAGAGCTATAGGTTCCGGCAAAGGGTGTCGAAGAAGACATAAGTCCGGCCGAGGCATGAGATGCTCCGATAGATTCGCGGCTGGTTTTATCCGGGACGGTGCTGTTCTCTGAATCGAGAACGCGGATAGTCCGGAACGTGCCGTTGCTCACCTGCCAGTCGGCGTAATACGAGGCGATCGGGTCTACGCCCAGCACTTCGTCATACTCAAGGCCACCGCTTGCACCGGTAATCCAGGGCATGGTACCATTACGGATCTCCCCCAGTGCCGTGTGGATTTCCTCTGCATCCCAGCCGGTGACTGTTCCCTCGCCATAGACCACCTGACGGACGGAGTCCGGAAGCGACTCGAAGGGAGCTCTCTCTTGCCGGGCTTCGGTAAACGCAGCAATCAGAAGGGCATCATAGGCCGGCGCTGCGAAATCTGTCGGGCGGTGCCCGAATTTCCTTTCGTACGCTTCAGTAAACCCGGTTGTCGGATCGGCTGTAGGGCTGGTGCCCTCGATCCCCTCGGCAGCAGCTCCAAGCGAACTAATCAGGGCCGGTTGAGCCGCCGCATCGGTGAGGAACAGTTTTGTCCTGCTTCCGGACCGGTCAATCGCCCGCTTGATTCTGGCAGCATCTTCCGGCCAGGCAACTGCTACAATATAATCCGGGTTTGTCCTGAGCGCAGCTGTAACGTCAGAGTCAAGCGTGGGCGACCCTGCATCGAACTGGCGGATGAAGGGGACATCGATGCCGTATTCGGTTGCAAAGAACCCGGTCCAGTCATAGAAAGTCTGTCCGTAGGTGCTGTTCTCCGCGAGCAGGGCTACTTTTGTCGCACCCCTCCCTTTCAGGATCGTGAGAATGATCTTTACCTGGGCTACATCTCCCTGCACGGTCCGCCAGACATAACCGTTCTTTCCGTATGCCCTCAGGATATCTCCTGAAGTCGCGGCCGGGCTGATGAGGACTTTCTTTTTTGCAATGAATGCAGGAGCGAGCGTGTACACAAAAGCACTGCTGTCGGGGCCGATCACGATACGAACGGAATCATCGCTTAAGAGTTCCTGTGCCAGCCGGGTGGTATTACCGGTCCCCGTGTCCTTGTATACGAGTTCAACCTGTCTTCCCGCGACCCCGCCCTGACTGTTGATATTATCCTTTGCCCATTCGAGCGGCTCTTTGAATTCTACATCTCCGGTAATCGGAAGGAGGACACCGATACGGACCGGAGTATTTGCGTGGAGGATCGTGTACCCGATCCAGGCTCCGGCTGCAAGAATAACGAGGATGAGAACGATGAGCCCGAGCGTTTTCTTTTTTATGGATATCACTCCTGTACTGAAAATGGACCGGGTATTCCCACGCGAGAACCGGTTTGATTTTTATGTAATAGATATGGTAAAACCCGCAAGATAAGTATACTTATTTAAAAAACCACTCGTCAGAGAGCCACATAAATTGATTCTGTCGGCGTTTCTCCGCATCGATGGGAGAAAGTGTACAGCAAATGAAAATAAAGCCCGTTTTGATCCTAAACCCCCGGGATTTATCACATGGGCATTCAACCGCACGGCGCACGGTTTCAGATTCGGAATCTCCCCCTACTATTTTATCGTGTGTTATGCAAATAAGGTAATAATTGGGATCATGAGGATGTGATCACTGTATGACCGAAGGACAACAACCTGACGCGTTAAAAAAACTGGTAGTATTCATTATTGCACTGGCAATTCTTGGTACAATCATAGCACTCTCATGGTATTTCGCCGTGGAACTTCCCCTACAGCAAGCTGCGCTACACCCGCCCATGAATTGGAGGATCCTTATAAGAGAAGAACTACCCCTTCCAGCGTGACGATTGTTGCCACGCCTCATGGGCTTTATTACCCTAACCGTCAACCACCCGGTTCACAGTTTCAGAATATAAGAATCGCCCTCCTGTTTTATCATGTATTCAGCAAATAAGGTAAATATAGAGAATACTGTGGATGTGATCACTGTATGACAGAAGCTCAACAACCCGACGCGTTAAAGAAACTCGTGATATTCATTATTGCACTGGCAATTCTCGGTACAATCATAGCACTCGCATGGCATTTCGCTGTCGAACTCCCCATACAGCAGGCAGCGCTTCACGCGCCCTTGAATGTTAAGGTAGTGCCCAAGATCGACCCGACGCAGTGAATGATGAGAATAGCGAATAACCATCACTTTACAATCACTTTACCATCACTTTACCATCACTTTTTTCACGAATGAACTTAGTCACCCTGAGAAACCGGGTAACCGAGGTCGGATTACCGGAAACCGGTTATCCCAAGTGCACACTTTTTCGTATTTTTTTTTAACCAGAATGAGAGAGCTTCCACTCGGCATTCTTGACAGAAATTACGTTGAATAGGTTGTAGCAAAAGCAGGATACAAAATTTTCGCATGTACTCGGAGATGAGTGGTCACGTGCACATGGCCGGAGTGAAAGACCCGTTTGATAACGGCATAAGGCCGTTCTACGAGGGAACGGGTTCGGCTGATCGCACGATTTCTGCGTTTATCTTTCTCAGAAAGTTCCTTTCCCCGTACCACCCGATGCAGAGTTTCAGAATCTGACAATCACCCTCCTGTTTTATCATGTATTCAGCAACTAAGGTAAATACCGGGAATAATGCGGATGTGATCATTGTATGACAGAAATACAACAATCTGACGCACTGAAAAAACTGGTATGGTTCATTATTGCACTGGCGATATTAGGTACTGTCGTAGCAATGCTCCACTACTTTGCCATCGATCTCCCGATCCAGCAGGCTGCACTTCACGCGCCCGCGAATGGCATGATGGATCCATGGTAAAGATTGCCCGGCAGGCTGCGGCTGCACACCACGCGCCAGTGAATATCATTATGGACGGCTGAAATCCAGCTACGCCCGGTCGCGGTCTGGCCGGGCCCGGGCACATATGAGGTATCATAGGTGAATTCCAAGTGCGAAGAAGAAAATGCATGTTCGTCAGAAGGCGGGAGAACAGAGTATTCGCGCACAGAGTAACAACTTGAGGATAAGGGTAAACAGGTTTTATTTAATTGGAAGCTGGATTCCCTCAGCCCCATTCCGCCACCGTTCACAAACGTACCTCTCCTCCCATGCGGGCTGAATGGTACCACTCTTGCTATACGGGAACCAGTACCTTCAGTTCCCGTGCCGGCACGGATTTTTTTCTGGTTCAGGACTGATGGAACACCCTTACCGGCATATCAATACTGCCGAAATGTTCCCTGTTGGGCATCCGGACATGGGACCCGATCACGTTCTCGTACGTGGCGGTGTAGAGTTCCCGGAACGTAATGTCCGGATTGGCCCGGATTGACAAAAGGACACCCGCAGTGAACTCATCTGGAAATAGCCATTGTAATTTGAGAACCATGGGTTATATGAGCCTTACCCGTGCGATCTTTGAACTGGATCTACATCATTGCCTCTTTTGACGATGATGGATATTGGGCTGTTGCCAGCCGCCCCAGAAAAGAAATAATAATTGCATCCGGGGTGAGTGAAAGCAATGGGAGTCACATGCTGAGCATGTGATCAGGGCACTGCTGACCGAAGAAAAAGGATCCTCTCCAAAATCAGGATGACATCAAATCCTAAGTTCCGAGAGGACGGAAAGCAATAATTGTTACAGGCACAAATGTAATTATCGGCGCATTTAGCTTCGCAGGTCTTATTATTATCGCAATTTTTTGGTCGTGTTTCCAAATAATACTTCTCACCATCAGGAGAGCAACCATTGCTCGGTGCCTTAATGTTGTTCTGCGCCGGGAGTTCCACAACGAAGTACACCGCCAGTGCAATGATCGTGCCCAATATTGCGATTCCAATGATAAACATTACCAGTTTTTTCATCGCATCGGGGGATTGTGCTTCGGTCATACAATTTTTCCCAACAGTTTTACTGGTTTAATAAACTGAACCAGTAGTTTCATTTTATAGAATATCGGCGTGAAGAAGAAGTCCCTTATCCGGCAAGCCTTTAAAATGATAATCTCTTAATTCATCCGGTTCTCTTCTTCAACAATTCACGCCAGGATCAAACCGTTATATCGCAGCACTACCGGACTTTATGGGATGGCACGAAAAGAAGAACGAAAGGATTGAACTATCCAGGCACGGGCATGCCCGGCAGTCAGCCCGGTTTAGGTAGACCGGAACACCTGCCAGGCCACAATTCCTGGCATGTTGCTGGCACCTCGCAATTAGGAGTGCCGAGAGGGCAGTATGGGTCGACGGCGTTGCTCGGCGCCTGCAGGGCCTTCTGTGCCGGAATATCCACGGTGAAAACGTGGAGGGCTTATACGAAAGTGCCGAGAATTGCCAGCGCTATCATGAAGATTACGAGTTTCTTTAACGCATCGGGTTGTTGAGCTTCTGTCATACAGTGATCACATCCACAGTATTCTCTATATTTACCTTATTTGCTGAATACATGATAAAACAGGAGGGCGATTATCAGATTCTGAAGCTGTGCACCGGGGGGTGGAAGACCAGGGTGATAAAGCCGGGGGGGTTTAGGATCAAAACGGCACTTCTTTTCATTTATCGTCGCCCTCTACACATCATACGGGAGATCTGCCAACAGAACCGCAATGGTGAGGTCTGCCGTCAATGCCGGATAGACGGTAACCCTGCACGAGCCACTACATAAAAGGGACATTAATTGAGATACTCTAGACCTTAAAGCAAAAAAAATTACAAATGTTCGGCTCTGTAGAAACCCTGATTACCTCATTAGTTGTTTATGAGTATAACGAATAAGTAGATGAGAAAAAGAGAGTTAATCCGGTGTAATCTTCCTTTTTTTTACACAAAACCGTTTTTTCAATCGTTACGGCTCTTTCCTCTGATGGATAAGAGTTGTTAAATTATCATCGGTAAAAGATTCATTATGAGTCTTATGGAAATTCTCTGGGCACTTCTGTTTCCGCTTCTTGGGGCAATAATTGCCCTTATACATATCACAAAAGAGAAGAAGACCGCTGACACGCACCGAAAACTCGAAATTATCCTGATGTGGCAGCTCGTCTGCGGTCTTGGTC
>CAYWHL010000141.1:0-6139 GCA_964457995.1 uncultured Methanoregula sp.
GATGCCACTGGTAACGACTGCAGACCGGTTCGCCACAATCCGTTCTGGTTTCAACCCAAGACCCATGAAGAACAGCAAAAAGATCAATCCCATTTCTGAAAAAAAACCGCTGATCTCACCGGATGTGACCAGGCCGAGCCCGGCTTTTCCCAGCACCACTCCTCCAAGGATATAGAAGGGAATTGCAGGGACCGACAGGTATTTTGTGATAAGTGCCAGGAGCAGGCAGAGGAAAAGCGCGAGGACGATCCCTTCCATTAATCCACCATTATTTCACGTTCGAACCTTTTGATCTGGTCGCTCTCGCCAATAACCAGTGCGGCATCTCCGGTTTCAAAGACAAACGTGGGTGCCGGGTTGACAATATTCCTGTCATGCCGGCATACTGCGATTATCGTTGCTCCGGTCTTTGCCCTGATCTGGAGATCTTCGATCGTTCTCCCGGCGATGGTCTTGGGAATAAGGAACGAATGGATGGTCACCCGGAGATCAGCAAGCGCCGAAAACGCGATCTCAACGCTTTCCTGGTCCGCTTCAATGATTGCACCGGTGAGAATATTGCCCAGTCTTCGTGCCTCGACCGGGGTCATTTCGGCGGCGCTTGGTGTTTTGCAGCCTTTCTGGAGGGTGTACATCTGGATGGTGCCGGTTTTTGTAAAAAAAATTGCAACCGTATCACCCTTATCAGTCTCAAATTCATATTTTGTACCTACACCAGGGAGATTGAGTGAGCGAAGAGACATAGCAGACATTAGAGAAATGATCCTAAAATATATTATGATATTGTACAGGATGCACCGACGTATTCGTTTATTATAAAAACAAAAAAAGAAAAGAGGAATTTTTTTTAGTTTCTTCAAGGTATATGAGAGGTCGGGAGAAGCGAAGTGCGATCTGATCTTGCACCTGACTCTTCTGATGGGTTTTCGTCCTCCCCACATACCTTGTTGAAACAATGTACGTTTAAACACCTCACCGGGCAGGGCGAAAGTGAAACAGGTATGCTTTATGAGCAGGTCAATTCATCAGAGTCATGCATGATATGATACTTTTTTCTTGACCCGGGATGATATATTATGACAGATTCGCGATCTCTTTTCGCGCCTGACATCGATTTCATCTCACTTCAGGAGTTGGATACTATCGCAGAAATTCCCAAAGAAGAATACATACTGAAGTGCACATCCGCGTGCGCCGGGTGCAGCGATTCGCTTGCGCTCCGGTACGTGCTCAAGGCAGCCGGACCTGATACGGTTCTTGTCGTCCCGGCCTGCTGCACCAGCGTCATACAGGGCATCTACCCGAACACGGCATTCAACATACCCGTCTACAACATCGCTTTTGGTGCTGCCGCTGCCTGTGCATCAGGTATGTCGAATGCCTTCCGTATGGCAGGCAAAAAGACCAATGTCATCGTGTATGCCGGAGATGGCGGCACGCTTGACATCGGGATCCAGGCGATGTCCGGTGCATTTGAGCGGGGAACCGATTTCCTTTACATCTGCTATGATAATGAGGCCTATGGCAACACCGGTATGCAGCGATCGGGAGGGACCCCGATGGGTGCCAGAACGACAACGACACCGGCTGGAAAGCCCGATGCGAAAAAGGACATCGATGCCATCATTGCCGCACATAATCCACCCTACATGGCAACTGCCTGTGCTGCTTACCCCCTGGATCTGTTCAAGAAAGTGCAGAAAGCCCTCACCTTCCGGGGGCCTTCCTTCATCCACGTCCTCGCACCCTGTCCTCCCGGGTGGCGTTACTCAACGGAAAAAACCGTTGAGATAGGTAAGCTTGCGGTAAAATCCGGTATGTGGGTGCTCTACGAGCGCGAGTACGGGAAACTTTCCATCAACCCCCAGTCAAAGGTAGCAATGAAAAAACCTATCCCGCTCGAAGAGTATCTTGCACCCCAGGGGCGGTTCAAGGGAATTGATGCAAAGACCCTCGAGATGCTCAAACAGCATCTTGCAAAGAACATAAAGAAACTGGCGGCTGAGGAGGCAGAAGAATGAAAAAGATCGCAACCGGTAACAAGGCCGTCGCCGAAGCAGTAAAACAGGCAAAACCGGCAGTGATCGCCGCGTACCCGATAACCCCCCAGACAGAGATTGTCGAGCAGATCGCAGAATTTGTTTCAACCGGTGAACTTAACAGCCGGTACATTCACGTGGAAAGCGAACACTCCGCTATGGCAGCATGCATCGGGGCAAGTATCACCGGAATACGGACGTTTACCGCAACAAGCTCTCAGGGTCTTTTGTATATGCATGAGATGACCAACTGGGCGGCAGGTGCACGCCTGCCCGTTGTTATGGCTAATGTCAACCGCTCCATTGGTCCGGGCTGGAACATCTGGGCTGAGCATACTGATGCAATGCAGGAGCGCGACACCGGCTGGCTCCAGGTATACGTGAGCACCGTGCAGGAAGCATACGATGCGACGCTTATGGCATTTCGCATTGCCGAGCACAACGATGTGCTGCTGCCAGTGATGGTAAACCTTGACGGTTTCACCCTGAGCCATATCATGCAGCCACTTGATACTGTCGAGATCGGTGATTTTATTCCACCGATGCATCTTCCCCATGCCATTGATCCGAAGAACCCTGCGGGATATGGAGGGCTTACCGGCCCTGACCAGCATTTCAAATTCCGCTGGGATATCGAACGCTCGATGCGTGATTCGGTGAAGGTAATCGAAACAACCGAGAGGGACTTTTTTAAGCGCTTTGGCAGGAAGTACGGATTCACTGAGGACTACCGCTGTGAAGACGCTGATGTAGTCGTTGTGGCAATGGGCACCCTTGGCAAGGAGGCTGAAGTCGCCATTGATATACTCAGGAAGGAAGGTATAAAGGCAGGTTCGGTGCGGCTTCGGTGGTTACGACCGTTCCCTCAACTCAATCTCAAAGGAAAGGACGTTGTTGTGATCGACCGCGACTACTCGTTTGGCTTTGGGGGCATACTCGCAAAATCCATCCAGGCCCAGCAGAAGACCGATGTGTACAGTGTAATTGCCGGTCTCGGGGGTCAGGAAGTCACGTTTGAAGACATTGCGGAGTTCATCCGGAAGCGTCGTATCGGTGAAGAGTTCTGGTTCGGAGTGAATGACAATGTATGAGATCCGGATCCACTCCCGGGGCGGACAAGGCGGGGTCACTGCCGCACGTCTCCTGGCACTATCTGCAATCCATGACGGGATGTACGCAACCGCATGTCCGTTCTATGGGGCCGAACGCCGTGGTGCACCGGTCGTTTCATACGTCCGGATAGATGATACGCCAATCAGGATCTACAGCCAGATAAAAAAACCAGATATGGTCGTAGTGCTCGATGCAAGTGTAATGGATGTTGTTGATGTACTTCAGGGATTAAAAAAGGGCGGGAAGGTCCTGGTCAACAGCACCCATAAAAAAGAATTTGCCGGGTTTTCGTCCAGCCATGTGGACCTGACCGGCATCGCACTCAAAGAGAATCTCGTGGTTGCCGGTGGCCCGATCCTGAATACGCCTGTACTCGGGGCACTGGCAAAAATGGGGATTATCTCGGTTGATTCAGCAAAAAAATCAATCCGTGAGATGTTTACTGATGAGCGTAATGTCAGGGCAGCTGAAGCCGCATACGGGGAGATGAACGCATGAGTCAGGTTCGCCGTCAACGCCTCGCAATGAGCAAGCCAACAGAAGGGGCAGCCGGAAAGACCGGAACATGGCGCGTCTTCAAACCGGTCGTCGATAAAGAGAAGTGCAACGAGTGCGGTCTTTGTGAGATGTACTGCCCGGACAATGCAATCGATGCCAATCTCACTATTGATCTTGCTTTCTGCAAAGGCTGCGGTATCTGCGCAAATGAATGCCCGAAAAAAGCCATTGAGATGGTACGGGAAGAAAAATAGGCAGTTCCCTTACCCACAACCTTTTTTTATCCACCATGTGAACATCCCCGCATGAGGGTGTACACATGAATGCAAAATTTTTCGGCGACCCAAAAGACCTGTTCAAATATGATCTCATCACTGATATACTCAAAAATTTCCATGGAAAAATCGGCAGGCTGGTCATCGTCCCTATGCTGACAGCCTATTATCCCCGGTTCAGAGGTAACCCGGGATGCAGGAATAAAAACCTGATCGAATGTTTCCGGCGCTTTCGCACAAAAGAAGATGTGGACAATTATTACATGACCCTCAGGGAATATTTCAAGGAACTCAAGGAAAGCATCGGGACAAAGAAAGTGAAGGTACGGATCGAGAAGGATGAGATGTTTTCCCAGCAGACACGATCCGCGTATTTTTCCGCCATTTTTTCACATTTCCCACAAACCTGTCTGCTTTTCATTGACCCGGATACCGGGATAAAAGAGAATAATTACAATGCAAAACACCTCTCGTTTACTGAGCTGAACGCCATCTGGGATCAGCTCGATAACGAATCCATCCTGATGGTCTGCCAGCATTTCCAGAAAAACCGGTATTTTGGGCGTAGTGATCCGGATTCGAAAGCAGCAGATGTGACCCGGCTCACCAGTTCATCCCCGCTTATCATCGCAGACAATACCGTCATGTTCATTTTCCTGACTAAAAATCCTGAACTCCGGTCAGATCTGAGGGAGATCCTCAAAAACTACCAGAAAAAGATTCAGAACTTAATAAAAGATCCTAAAAAGCGCCGTACTCTTACCCTGACCGGATAGGATTGCGCACATATTTAACCTCCCTGCTATTCCCTTCTCAAAAATCTCCAGAGGGCCAGGATACCCGAACAATGGATATTTTCCTGTTAAACCTTGAGTTCATCCATTGCCATATACTCAAGGTCGAACTTGTAGAAATGCGTGAATCCACAGTTCTGGCACCGGACCGTAAAATGCCGGCAGCCAATGGCCAGATCATGGGGACCAGTCACGTGGCAGTTTCTGCATTCCGCTGTTTCAACAAGAGTCCAGAGATCGTAACACCCGATTTTTGTGAATGTTCCCGGCACCGTGACATCCTCAATACGGGGAACAAAGACCCGGGTGGCGCCGCAGTTGTCACACTCAACTTCAGCCTTGTACGGAACTGCTTTAATAATCTGGTCTGCAATCTGCCCGCAATGGTAACAGTCAGTGCGGAATTTTGTGAAAATAAAATGTTCGTTCATGGGAAATAGTGGATGCGTCCGGGTTCATTAATCTGTTGCACTAAATCTCACCACACCTGATGTGTCTGCTGCTTAAATAAGGGATTTTCTCACAACCTTTTTCGTTGTTTAATCCTTTTTTAAAAAAGGTCTGATACCATTATGACCAGGGAGCATAAGTCATAATCAGGGATTAGATCATAATTCCAGGGTTCTGTTCCGGTCTTTTAAACCTCAGACGTTTTTTAGGAGTTCTTGAGGTAAAAGAATCACACGCAGGTAAATAAATTTAATTACAGGGTGATCACAATTTACTGTCCATGAAGAAGGTTATTGGTTTATTTATTCTCATGATTGCATTTATTGCGATCACCGGATGCACCCAGCAGGCAGTTCAGGAACCGGTCACCACAACTCCGCCTACGATGGTTCCCACTACCGTTCCAACTGCAGAATTAACATTTGTTCCAACACCCGTGCCAACCACTGTTGTGACAACGGTAATTCCTACGGTAACAAGAACTGAGTCACCGTTAAACAAAATCGTCACCACCATCCATATTCGGAATAATGCATTTGTTCCCCGGGAACTGACCGCTCTCCCCGGAACAGGAATCACATGGATAAATGACGATGAAGTTGTCCATTCACTGAAGATGAGTGAAGCTGATGCCGCATTTAATTCTGGAGATATTGTGCCGGGTGCATACTGGAGCTATACATTTGGTAACCGAGAAGGTACTTATTCGATCAGCGATCCATATTTCCCGGACATGAAAGGTACAATTATTGTCAATCTAACAGGGTCAATAATCGGTGATCCCCAGAAGTAGGGCTGCTATAACTACATAATGGAAATCTCATTTTTTTGGGTCAATAGAATTCTGTTTTAGACGATTTTTTTTAAAAAAAGTTCTCGTAGCATAAAGGGAGGCATAATCCAGTCCCCGTGATTGTTCAGATTTTTTATGAACATTTCAACAGAGCCTGATTCTCCTTCTTTTTATATT
>CAYWHL010000142.1:0-5779 GCA_964457995.1 uncultured Methanoregula sp.
AGTGAACGCAACATAGTCTTAAATATGAACCTTTGTAAATAATATTGGTATTCTATATCCAAATTATCGGTGAAAATTTCATGAAAATGCCAGCAAAATTTAACACCTATTGTCCTCACTGCAGGAATCACCAGATGCACGAGGTCGAGAAGGTAAAGAAAGGCAAAACAACCGGCCTCCACTGGATCGACCGCCAGAAGGCTCGCAGAGGAAGAGTAGGCAATATGGGAAAATTCTCAAAAGTGCCCGGAGGCGACAAGCCGACGAAAAAGATTAACGTGCGCTACCGCTGTGTGACCTGCGGGAAGGCACACCTGCGTAAGGGTTACCGGGTCGCAAAATTTGAGCTGACGGAGTGAGCGCAAAATGGTACGTGGGATTCGGGAAAACCGAAGTAAATTTTTAAAAGTAAAGTGTCCTGACTGTGAGAACGAGCAGACGGTATTTGAAAAGGCAAGCACTGTTGTGAAGTGTATCGTCAGCGGGCACGATCTCGCGCTCCCCACCGGGGGAAAGGCAAGCATCAAGGCCGAGATCATCTCTGAGCTTACGTGATCCTTTCCATGCTGGACAGAGAGTGGCCACAGGAATCAGAACTGGTTGTCTGTACTGTACAGAATGTAAAGGACTTCGTTGCCTTTGTTACGCTGGATGAATACGGTGGCCGCCAGGGTCTCATCCCTATTTCCGAAATCGCAACAGGCTGGATCAAGTACATTCGTGACCATATACGTGAAGGACAAAAAATTGTCTGCAAGGTTCTTAATGTTGACAGGACTCGTGGACACATTGATCTTTCGTTAAAGGACGTTAATGAACACCAGCGCCGCGAGAAGATACGCGAGTGGAAGAACGAAAGCAAAGCCCAGAAGTGGCTTGGTTTTGTTGCCGAACAGGCTGGTGAATCAGCTCCTGATCTTGAGAACGCAATTTTCAGTACATACGGGGCCTTCTATCAAGTATTTGAAGATCTGGTGATAGACAGTGAGACGACACTTAAAAAACTTGACCTCTCAAAAAAGGTTGCCGATACACTCCTTCATGTAGCACAGGAGAATGTGAAAGTCCCCAAAGTCGAAGTAACCGGGCACCTTTACCTCACCTCTACTCTGCCGGATGGAATATCGGTAATCAAGAAAGCACTGAAAAGTGCTGAGCCAAAAATTGCCGGTGTTGAAATTGAGCTCCTGTATCTCGGTGCACCGACCTACAGGATTAAAGTGACCGCTCCTGATTATAAGAAGGCCGAAAAAGCAATTGAAAAAGCTGCAAATGCAGCGATAGCGGTCATGGAGAAGTCAGGTGGCGAGGGCAAACTCATCAAGAAACCGAAGTCCGGAAAGAGTCAATGAGTGGTCATATCCGTCAATGCACAAAAGACCATACGTATACTCTTTCTATCGCATGTCCGGTGTGTGGTAAACCGACATTCAGCGCGCACCCTGCACGTTTTTCCCTTGAGGACCACTATGGGAAATACCGGAGGCTGGCAAAAAATGATTGAGGAAATCTCTGTCAGGTTTGACGATGGTTTCATGGAAAAAAAACCTGTTGATCCTATTCTGATTGAAGGACTCCCCGGAATAGGGCAGGTAGGAAAACTTGTTGCAGAGTACATGATCCACATGCTGGGTGCCGAGAAAATCGGGGAGATCCATTCGATCTATTTTCCTCCACAGGTTATCCTTGAAGAAAGCGGTCTTGTGCGACTTGCAAGAAATGAAATTTATTTTTTCCATGCAGATAGAAAAGACCTCATTTTCCTCGTCGGTGATCACCAGAGTACCTCGAATGAAGGACATTATCTCCTTGCTGACCAGTACTGTGAGATTGCTGAAAGGCTTAAAGTACGGCGGATTTACACGCTGGGTGGATTTGGAGTTGGACACCTGGTTAATGAACCAAGGGTACTGGGAGCTGTGAACCGTGCGGAGCTTCGTCCGGAAATTGAAGCAGCCGGGGTCATGTTCAACCGGGATGAACCAGGTGGAGGAATCATCGGTGCGGCCGGGCTTATGCTGGGACTGTCTGCCCTGCGCGGGATAGACGCAGTATGCCTGATGGGTGAAACCAGCGGGTATATTGTCGATCCGATGAGTGCCGCAAACGTGCTCACGGCACTCTCAAAACTGATTGATGTACCGGTCGATCCCACTAAACTCAACGACCGGGCTTCCGAAATGGAAAAGGTCATCGAAGGATTAGTCGAAGGCAACAAGATAAAAGAAGAAGAGCTGAGCTACATCGGGTGATGTTTTTTACCCTGCTTCAGTTAACCTAAAAACCGCTTATTCCGTGAAATTCCCTTTTTTAAATCCTGAGATGATTATCTGGAATTATCTGGTAATCTTTTGTATAACTAATGGTGAACTGGCAGTGCAGCGGCAAACTCCCGGACTTTTACCGCTGCTTGCGGGTGGAGTGGGGCCCAGTGGCCGATGAGCAGCAGGTCAAAATCAATGCCTGCAATCTTCCGGATGGATTCCTGCTCGCGGGCTGGATCCATGGTGAACCCGGCGGGCCCCGCTGCAAGGGTCTTCCCATGTGAACGGAGTATGTCGCCCGCAAACAGGCACTTCGATTTCTCATCCATAAGCCCTATACTGCCGGGTGTGTATCCTGGAAGATGGATGCAGGTGAGGCCCCCGATCCGGTCGTCTTGTTTCAGGAGAGTATCCGGCGTGAAAAATGAGGGTCTTAGCAGAACGAACAGTCGAAGGAGCAGGTCCCTGAACCCTTTGAACCGGGGAAGTGGGTCGTTCCTGCTATATATCCTGCATCCGCTTCATGGATCGCGATTTTCAGATTGGGAGCTGCGTTTTTAAGTTCCCGTGCACCGCCAATATGATCGGTATGGAAGTGGGTCAGGATGACCGTCCTGATCTCAGCGGGTTCACGGTTCAGGATGTCCCGGATATACGAGAGGATTATTTTTCCGCTCCCCGGGATTCCCGCATCGATGATAACGAGCCTATCGCGGATAATAATGTAGGCATTGCCGTTGACCCCGTCTACCCGGTGAATTCCCGGTATGATCTCCATGGCCGGATGTTCGGGTGCAGGAAGAAATAATGGTTACGCTCCGGACGATCGTGCCCAAACCCCCTCCTTCTTTTGAACCATCCCCCATCTTATATTCCGCAAAGTACAACCAGTCAGGTACCTATGCTCGCGAATGCAGATCTGCACATACACTCCCCGTATTCTATGGCCGTCTCCCACTTTATGCAACCGGAGCACCTGCTGTCAGCCTGCTTAACAAAGGGCATTCATGTTCTCGGTACCGGTGATGCCCTCCACCCGGCATGGAGAAAGACATGGGAGCCATTTTTAGAGAATGAAACCTCAATCGTCATTGTTCCGACAGGGGAAGTTGAGGATGAAAGACGGGTTCACCACCTTATCATGGCGGAAGACTTTTCACAGTTTAATGAACTCCAGGATCTTTTAGAAGGAACATGCAAAAGTTTTCTTTCCAGTGGACGGCCGCATATTTACCTGTCTGGTGAGAAAATCGCACAATATGTACATGAAGTGGGGGCGATGATCGGTCCGGCGCATGCATTCACCCCGTGGACATCGATGTACGCATATTGTGATTGCGTTACCGATTGTTATGGTACAGAACCGATCGATTTTCTGGAACTCGGTCTGTCCGCAGACAGCTCCTATGGTGCAGGGATCCCGGATCTCCGGAATGTACCGTTCCTCACAAACTCGGATGCCCATAGTCCCCAACCGGAGAAGATAGGGCGGGAGTTCAACCGTCTTCGGCTTGGAAAGCCAATGGTTAAGGATGTTCTCCAGTGCGTGAAGAAAGGAGAAATCGATATGAATGCCGGGTTATTCCCTGAAGAAGGAAAATATAACCGCACGGCGTGCACCCGCTGCTTTGTCCAGTATACGCTGGAACAGGCGTTACAGCACAAATGGCGATGCCCGGCTGATGGCGGAATCATCAAGAAAGGGGTATCAGACCGTGCACGGGAGCTGTCGTGTGACACAATGCATAGTCCCCGCCCCCCCTACCTCCATGTCATCCCACTTGGAGAGATCATCAAGACTATGGAAGGTACATCATCGTCCCGCACGAAAAAGTGCGCATCTCTCTATGAACGTTTCATCAGCGCTTTTGGCAACGAGATCGAGGTGCTTATCAACGCCCCGGTTACCGAAATCCGCACCATCCATGCAAAAACTGCTGACGCGATTGAAGCCCTGAGGAGCGGGCATGTTACCCTGCACCCGGGCGGCGGTGGAAAGTATGGTACATTCTCGCTTGGTTAAACCAATTCCAAAGCCGCATTCACGCGTGAAATACTTTGGCGTTTCCGATCCGGCAGGATAACAACTAAAATTTTCGCACTTAACGCCAGATTTAACCAGACCGGCTGACAAACGTTCTGCCATGGAACGAAACACTATTGGCATAGGTACTCTTGCGGCGGCAATTCTGCTCTGTATCATAGTCCTTGCAGGGTGCACCGGCAGTCCGGATTCGAAGGTAACTCCCGGCCTGACCCCCACACCGCAGGTAACCACGGGAATTCCGCAGGTGACTGGTACCTCTGGCCCGGTTTCGGGGAGTGAAAAGAATATCGCAGATGCAAACAACCGGTTTGCAACTGAACTGTACCTGCAGCTTGCACAGGACCAGGATAACTCGGGAAAGAATATATTCTTCTCGCCGTTCTCCATCTCGACGGCGCTTGCAATAACCTGCGAAGGCGCCCGCGGCACGACTGCGGACGAGATTCAATCCGTATTCCACTTTCCCGTCAATGATTCCGAACGGCGGCAGGGGTTCACCGGTATAATCACCGGCATCAACAGCGGCGATGCCAGTTACACCCTCAGGATGGCAAATGCTCTCTGGGCGGAGAAGACGTACCCGTTCCTCACGGATTACACAGATACAGCTGATCGGTGGTATTCTGCAAAAACGACAAACCTCGATTTCATCAAAAAGCCGGAGGATTCACGGATTACGATCAACCAGTGGGTGGAAGAAAAGACCAACAGCAGGATCAAAGACCTGATACCTGCTGGCGTGATTGACCCGCTGACCCGGCTCGTGATCACCAACGCCGTCTATTTCAAAGGGACGTGGGTGAAACAGTTTGATACCAGCAAGACCGCCTATGCCGACTTCAGGGCAACCAGTAATAAAACGACGAGTATTCCCATGATGGAAAGGACTGATGAGGATGCCATATTCCGGTACGCGGAGACAGCTGACCTGCAAGTGCTGGAGATGCCGTACGAGCATACCAGCGGAAAGCAGCTTTCCATGATTGTCCTGCTTCCGAAAGGCAATAACCTTTCATCGGCAGAAAGCGCCCTTGATCCCAAAGCGCTCCCGCTGATAACCGGGAAGCTTCAGTCGCAGCGCGTGAAGGTCTGGTTCCCGAAGTTTAAAATGGAGACAGAATACCGGTTGCCCGAATCACTCACGGCTTTGGGCATGCCAACGGTGTTTTCCCCGGCGGCAGATTTCTCCGGAATGGACGGCAGGAAAAACCTCTTTATCAGCGACGTGATCCACAAAGCGTTTGTGGATGTGAACGAAGAGGGGACAGAAGCTGCTGCCGCTACTGCTGTTATCATGAAATATGGTTCTGCGGCCACGGAAAACCCCATCCCCGAATTCCGGGCCGACCACCCGTTCCTTTTCCTGATACAGGACAATGAGACCGGAACTATCCTGTTCATCGGGAGAGTGGTTAACCCGGCAGCAGCGTAACAGCCCCGCCCGGGTATAAAAACCAAAAAAAAAGTC
>CAYWHL010000142.1:5789-6041 GCA_964457995.1 uncultured Methanoregula sp.
GATCCGGAAAACGGGTACATCGGTGGTTGTGCTGAGCGGCGGCGGGTGCCGGGTCCATGCGCATGCAGCGGAAGGGGATTTCTTCGACGAAGACCCGTTTTACTTTGTTGAGCAGCTCTGATCTGTTGCTGGTGAACGAATTATTCCCCGTATTTTACAGTCCCGTCGCAGACCTTTTGATATTTTGCCTTTTTTTATCGTAACTATTAATGAAGGAAAAAGCCAACATGATTACTCAATGCTCAAAGTACA
>CAYWHL010000143.1:0-6020 GCA_964457995.1 uncultured Methanoregula sp.
GAATTTGCCGGGGTGGTTACGGGTCTGGCCTGGACAGAAACCGGCGGACAGATATTGTATGTGGAAACCAGCCTGAGCAAGGGAAAGGGTAATCTGACCCTCACGGGAAACCTGGGAGATGTGATGAAAGAGTCTGCAAAGATATCATTGAGTCTAATCAGATCGCGGCTTGCATACACAGCCAACAGTTTTGATTTTATCGCAAGTGATATTCATATCCATGTGCCATCAGGTGCAACACCAAAGGACGGCCCATCAGCAGGTGTGACACTCTTCACTGCTTTGACATCGTTAATTACCGGCAAAACAGTTGACCCGAAAACTGCCATGACCGGGGAGATCACGTTAAGCGGTGCAGTATTGCCGGTAGGGGGGATCAAAGAGAAGGTCCTTGCCGCACACCGGGCGGGAATAAAAAGGTTGATCCTGCCAAAAGAGAATGAAAGAGACCTGGAAGAAGTGCCCGAAGATGTCAGGAGTGAACTAACCTTTGAAACGGTAGAAACCATTGAAGAGGTCTTAAAAGCCGCACTGGATATTGACCTGCCAAGACCGGATGTTTCATATACTGGAAATCGTTGTATACCTGCGCACAATCCTGAACCTTCGGTCCAAAAGTCAAAAATGCCTTCTTAAAACCTCTCTCCTTTTCCTGAATCAGAATTTCTGGCTGATTATACGTAATATCGGCCAGCTTAACTGTATCAGACAGGCTCATTTTAAAAAGATTTAATGCCCCTGCATCTTTTTTGGTGAGACGTTTTTAATCGGTAGTATTAAACCGCTCAAAGTAACATTCACCGGAGGTCAGGTTTTCCCCGGGCTTGAGATCAAGAACGAATTTATCGGCATGGTCCAGGCACACATATGCCGAACAGCACGCGAATCCCTGGTATCCGATGGCGTCCTTTTCACAGTACTCACATTTCATTTTGTCCGCCATGGTAATTTCTTCTGTTCTTCTTTTGATAGATACTTTTCCTGGCAAGCCGGTTTTTTTAAAAAGCCCGGAATGCGTGGATGATCAGCGATAGCGATAATCTTCCCGCACTATCTTAGTTCTTCCCTGTGTTCCCCGTCCGCCTTTCTGCATACCCTGCTATCCATTGGTGATATCCGCCAGGCACCATAGCTGCAATAATTTTCGTAATAAAAGGTATTTTATTAAAATACGGGATCATAATGGGTAATTATGAAAGCATACGGGAATCATGGACAATTCATATACGGGATGATAGGACTGGGGATCATGCTGGTACTGGTAATGCTGGTCTGCGGGTGCACACAGCAGGAAACAACACCTCCTGATACTCAAACCCCGACTGCCACTCAAACGTCAGCGGGTATACCTAACCCGGCATCCGTCTTCTGTGCCCAGTCTGGCGGCACTCTGGAGTTGGAAAAAGATGTATCCGGTAATGAGTATGGTATGTGTATATTCAAGAACGGGACTTCCTGTGAGGAGTGGGCGCTCTTCCGGGGTGAGGGCTGCAAACCCGGTATAACTACGACACCAACGGCTGAGGGAAAGAAAATGTTCACGTTCACGGAAGCAGATAACGGCAAAACCGGGGATATTGTCCAGAATACACGGTTTGCCATTGACCTTGCAGAAAATCCCACCACCGGGTTCATGTGGAATGCAACCCTGTCACCGGGTCTTGAACTCCAGTCATCCGATTACCTCCAGAGCCCGGCAGCCCCCGGCATGGTGGGGGTGGGCGGGACCCGTACATGGGTTATCATCGCAAAGGATCCCGGCAACCAGAAATTCTCTGCAGTCTACCGGCGTTCATGGGAGAATATAACCGGCAACGAGACTTCATATAGCGTGAACATAAGAGTGGTTAAGGCCTGAAGCAGCCGGTTAAAAAATAATCCGGCTCCTATTCAAAGAATTGCTCTCCCATGTACTACCATTAACGTTGTGGTTATGAATACTGGAAAGCATACCATTCGGGCAGGATCTTTTTATCCCGGTAAGATTTCCGGATAACCTGGTAACCCCTCTCTTTGTTTCGCCACACGCAGATTCGCCTCTTTATCTCACACTATGGTATACAATAATGTTCCTGTTATCGATAGTACGCAACATTTTGCCTTACGAGGTTTTATGGATTCTTTTGAATGGAATAACGATACTTATATTGGTATAAACATCACTCGTCCTTCTTATCCGGGTGAGATCGCACCTGGGCAACAAAAAAAAGGAGGTAGACAAATGGTACGACGTTTTCACAGATCAATCTATGATGAACTCGATGATCTCAAAGCATCCATGGATTACCTGTTCCAGCTTGCTTTTGAACCAATTGACAATCCGCTGTTGCCTGAAGGAGAAAACCCAGACATCGTGTGCCTGTACACGCATAACCTGAATGCGGAAATCACCGAACACGATGATGAAGTGATTGTGACGGTGGATACGATCCCGGGCATCGAAAATTTAAAAAATATCCGTTGACCTGGTCAATCCTGAAACCCTGAAAATCACCTGTGATCGGGAAGAAGAGAAAACGGGAGATAATGACCAGAGATCTTTTTCCCTGCACCATATTATCCTGCTCCCGGACAAGGTCATGACGTACGGGGCGAAATCTACCTTTAAAAACGGTGTGCTCGACATTCATCTCAGGAAAGCTCAGCCGGAAACAAGGTAAACCAAATTCCCGGTAATCCTTTTTCAACGTTTTTTTTAGAGAATAACCATTTCACCTTATTGTATTATTGCCGGGAGGAGAAAGTATGCATTGAATCATGTGTGGATTCTTGTCTTTTTGAGTACCGGGCAGGCTTTTTCTACGCACCACCGTTGTTACCGTGGGAGAGAAGGTGTATGAGGTTCTTTGCCCCCGCAAAACCGATTGTCCTCTGACTCCCGTGCATGATATCGAGATGTTCAATACCGAGGGCCTTTGCAACGGGCAGTTCCATCATACCTCCAATCAACAGGTCGATTTTTTTCTCCTTTAGTTTTTGCACGATAAGATCCTGCTCAGGTTCGATGAGTATTTCACACCCTGTCAGTGCCAGACTGCGCAGTTTTTCGCTGATGTTCGAATCGAAGTCTACAATAATCAGCATGGGATCAATGCCGTGTTCAATAAAAAAACGGGTCATGGAAATTGCCCGGGTGGGACCGCTGACAAGGGCAATCCTCCGATCTTTGAATGACGAATAATCGACAGCAAACCGTTCCTGTGGAATAACCGGAATTTGCTCGAGTCCGAGTGCCTTATTTACCCTCATGAGAAACTGCCGGGTCGCATCAACACCGATGGGGAGCTCTTCAGTGATCCAGGGGGTCCCGCACTTCCTGTACAATAATTCCGCGGCATCTTTTCCCGCAGGCTCGCAGAGCACGATATTAAGTGCCGCCTTTCCGAGCATTCTGATCTCCTCCAGAGTTGCATCTGCCGTCAGCACGGTATTGACCTTTATTGTGATAAGTCCCAGATCCCGGACGATTTCCTGTAAATCCGGACCACCCCTTAAAAGACCGACCAGGTTTACGGAACGCGGGTCAGTTTCGTTTCTTTTTTCAACGAACTCTTCTACCAGCCTTGTTAAGGTCTCGCTGTAGCCCGTCCTGAAATCACCTTCGAACCCCCCGGCATCAATCCCGATGACCGCAGCGGTTGTTGTGGTACCACGGATTGCGCTCTGGACATCCTCGCCGATAATATCTGATGCACAGCACGACAGAACCGCGATAAGATCGGGATGGAGCTCCCGGTCAAGATCCCCGATTGCCGTTCTGAGCTTTTGATCGGCACCGAAAATCACATCCTTTTCACCGAGACATGTCGAATAGATTTCCGAAGGGTGGTCGCCCCGCATACCCATGATATAATTAATATGGTACACACAACCTTTTGGCCCGTGCACAAGGATTACACATTTTTTAATCGAGTTGAGTGCTTTAATTGCGCCAAAAAGCTTGCATGTACCCCGTGGTATCCTGACTGCCATCCCCGACATAAATGAACTCTTTTTTTTAGTAAATGGTACTTGATTCTCATGCTCAATAAAAAGAGTATGCATCGTGACTTTTTTTTAAATTAAGACAACGCCTAAACATGCTGGCATTGTATTTTTGCGCTTATGTCGGACAAACACGTATAGAGCGATACATCCCATTGAACCAAGGAAAGCCATGAACCCCCATAACACGCCATAATTATAATCAAAAAAAATGTTCCTGATTAAGCCTCAAGAATCTGTTTTAAGTTGACCAGGCTTTTCTGTAGCTCTTTACGCATTGATCTTACAATCATTGGAGACAATAACATAAGGAATCCGTTCACTGTTACGTCGTATGCAATGGTAAATCTCAAACCCCCCTGTGTGGGATTGTAGGTGTTGTGTTGTTCAATGATTACGGATCCGGAGTTAATATTCTTTCCAAACTTCCCATTTGGCTCGTATTCGGTGGCCTTGGCAGTCCATTGCATTGTACGACCCATCAGGTGGCTGGTACCCTTGAACATGGTACCGATACCCACCGGTCCCTGAGACGTCTGCTCCGCTTCCGGTAGGATTGACTGCCACTGGTTCCAGTTCCCTGCATCGGTCGTGAAAGCAAATGCCTTCTCAACCGGACAGTTAATCTCTACGCTCTCCTCAATTCTTGACATCTGAATACCTCCTTTATCAGATACATGCGCTCATTGCTGCTCTGCCGAAATCTGAAAAGAAGAAGAGATCCTGACCAGCATAGCGAATCCCTTCAACTACTATGAGCAGATGTGGGAGTATGTTTTCCGAATCGGCATAAACGTTTCGTTCGCTGGGGCTACTGGCAGGGTCTTTGAGTATTCGAACCTCATATTAACGTTCTGTAGGCAATAGTTAAGGGTTCGGGAATGTTTGTGAACGTGGCAAAAGAAGAAAAAATCAAGAGATTTGGCAGGTTTCATAAAATCTGTATGCGCGATTCACACAAATTTCTTCATTAATGGAGTCTATATTAAAAAAAAATTTAGAGGATTTGTATAAAAAAAGAACTCTTTTTGGCTCTGTAGAATTCCTTGTATCAAGGTATAAAATAAAAAAAACATGTATGATGGCAGAGGGGACCGTGCCTTTTTGAATGTAAAATGGGCGGCTAATGAGAGGGGCTGCGGTGACCGCATAAAATCCTGGCGATAGATACATTCAGAGCATGCGGTTCAATGTGCTCGCCTACAAAATGAGTAATGAATATCGAATAAATCCTTTTTAAGATGAAAAAAAATAAAGGAATTTTTTTATTCAACCACTACCGTCATAGAGAATGTAGTCTCATTACCGCTCGTCTGCTCCCAAGATCGTTTATAGACTGCCTGGATCTTCTGCTCACCTTTGGCAACCGTTGAAATGTCCCATATATGAGTACCGCCGGATCCCACCAGCTTTCCGGTAGTGTCGGATGGAACATACGCATCTTTTATTATTTTTAGTCCAGGTGTATTAGTGAGATTCCACTGGTATCCTGTGGTTGGGTTTTCCTGTAATTTGACGGTTATGACATCACTCTTGTTCATGTACACCATGGCAGTATTCTGTTCTTCGGTCACCACAAGGTTACCCTCCTGAATTGGAGTTCCAGAAGGTGTTGGTCGCTGTGTCTGTACCTGCGGGTTCCCCGGGCCGGATCCAACACATCCCGTGAATGCAACGGCGACGAGACAGATGATCCCAAGACTGGCAATTACGATTGTTTGATTCATGTGATCGGTGCTCCTTTACAATTGTTTCTTAGTTTTGACGCGGGATTATTTATGATTTTATTAAACTACGAAAATTTTCGAAGTAATAAAAAACCCCGCCAGCTATAGGAAACCTACGTTCTCCGAAGTAAACAACTGACCACAAAAGCTAAGATACGGTGCCCCCTTACCTTGTTATGCGAATAACCAGCAAGGAGACGAAATAATGTCAGCAAACCGGTATATCAGGTTTGTTGAATTATCGTCCGGTTTGATCAAAGATTCCCGAATTCCTCTATTCTCGTCGAAATTCTCAAAAAAGACCTATAC
>CAYWHL010000144.1:0-6013 GCA_964457995.1 uncultured Methanoregula sp.
GGGCTGCCATGCGTTTAAGGATGATATGCGGTGACTGCGAAAACCGTCATCTCTGCAGTCTGTGCTGATTGGTTCGATCCTGCTCCTTTGTACCAGACCCGCAGGTCCTGCGCTTAGTCGGGCCTGTATGTTAGGAACGAGGCGGGCGGGAGTCAATGAAACAGATTCAGATACAGGACCTGTTCTCAACTGAATCAATGAATCGAATACGTTTTTTTTGGGGACTTTAAAGGTTATCTGAGAATTGGGGAAAAAGGAATCTGACGCATAATTGGGGATATTTTCGCTATCTCGAAAAATAACAGAGCTCAATTTGAGAATTAAACGATGATATCAGGACAATCGGGAAAATTAGTTCAGGGGATTGCCTATTTAAAATATTTGCATGGCAAATCATAACGCAGAATTATAATGCAGTGATGTATTGCAATTTTATTTGGCAAATTAATATAAATCAATAAAAATTATTCAGGTTTAGTCACGGAAGATTCTGCAGATAATCACGTGACTTGGAGGAAAATATGGAACTGAGAGGAATGCATAGCTCCTTAATGGAGGCAGAATATCTTGTCAGGCAGGCGCAGGAATATGGGATGACAGGAGATCATACTTCAGCAACAGAATATTTGAAAAAAGCAATCGATATGTATCCCAAGTATGCCGAGGCATATACCGCTCTGGGGAATTGTCAGGATTGCCAGGATAAGCTTGAAGATGCGATCGCATCGTACAACAAAGCACTTCAGATTGATCCCGGCTCTGCAGATGCATGGTTCAATAAAGGAATAAGTTTGAAGAAAAAAGGGCAGATCGAAGAAGCAAGGCAGTGCATTGCGACGTCAATTGATATGTACATCGGCAGATAAGATAAATATCCCTACTTTTAACTTTTAACTAATATCAAGAAACATTGGCAGTCTTATCACGGATCCATAAAGCGAGGTTACTTCAACAACGTGCAAGTTTGAGGATATTGATAAAGCGCACCTTGACATGAATCCTCGCGTCCCTGATACGCTTTCTCCCATCAGGATGGAGGATACACGATCCGGTATAATCCTGAATTCCGAATATAATAACTCCAGGAAACATAAAAGAAATAAAATAGTAATCCAAAGGTTCACGTACGTGAGGATTTGACATGAGATGGAGAGACGGGCGGAGAAGTGACAATGTCGAAGATCAACGGGGAAGCGGAGTCAGCAAGGGGGTAATCGGCGGCGGTATCGGGGTGCTCATCATCCTCGTAATCGGTTTTCTGATGGGTGCTGATCCGATGACCCTTCTGAATGTACTCGTCGGGGAAGGTGGTATTTCTTTGGACGGGCTGACCCCATCGGCACCGTTGTCAGCGGCGGATAATGAGTCGGCCGATTTTGTATCCGTTGTTCTGGCCGATACGGAAGATACCTGGCAGGTCATTTTTCAACAACGGGGCATGGTCTATCAACAACCCAGATTAGTCCTGTTCACCGGAGGTGTAGAATCCGCCTGCGGATTCGCCCAGTCGGCAATAGGTCCTTTCTATTGTCCGGGTGACCAGAAAGTGTATATCGACCTGGATTTTTACCGGGAGTTGAAAGACCAGCTGGGAGCCCCGGGTGATTTTGCCCAGGCGTATGTCATCTCCCACGAGGTTGGTCACCATGTACAGAACCTCCTTGGGACATCGGACAGGGTCCAGAGACTCCAAAGCCAGAGTAGTGAGGTGACGGCCAACAAATATTCGGTCATGCTGGAATTACAGGCCGATTGTTATGCAGGGGTGTGGGCGAATCATGCGGATAAGCAACGTCAGATAATTGAAGCCGGTGATATTGAGGAAGCCATGAACGCTGCCGCGAAGATCGGTGACGATGCCCTGCAGGAACAATCGCAGGGTTACGTTGTCCCGGATGCCTTCACGCACGGCTCATCAGCGCAACGGATGCAATGGTTTAATGCCGGTCTGACAGGCGGGGATATCGACTCCTGTGACACCTTCAGTGCAGCGGTATTGTGATAATCAAAAAACCAGAGCCTTTTTTCTGGTAATTAAATAAAAACAGGGATATTCCTGCAGGATACTGAAGATTTGAATAAGTACCTTGAAAAAAAAAATTCATTCATTCTTCTCGGGATCTTCAACCAACGGGACACTCTTATCATCGGTCTTGTATAAGGGCAGTTTCTCCATAACGGCACCGCCTGCACCAACATCAATGTCCTGCGCGTCAGCATCCTGCCTGATACGCCGGACCTCTTTGTTCAGCTGGTCAGGAGAGATCACCTTTGCACGTTTCTCCAGGGGGGGATTCATCTTATCGGATTTCTCAAAACTGATGGTCTTTGTAAGAATTTCGTCCGGCAGACAGGAACAGTGATTGAGGATATTGACAAATTCACCGCAGAAATAACTGTCAATCTGGATCCTTCGCTTGGTAGCATGGGCAAATTTCCCGATAACCCGGCATATATTCTCGCGTTCATCAGGACTGAGCTGCTCTGCAAATTCATAATCTTCGATTTTCTTTAAGCTCATGATGACAGGTTCCAGGGTGTCTATCGTAACGATATACACGACATAGTCCGCCAGGTTATAGTAGAGCTGGTCGATAGAATCAAGGGTAGTGGTGGGAATTACGAGGAACAGCGATTTATTCACCTCATGTTCCTGGACATATTTTTTCAGCTGTTCGGTCTGTGCTTTGATATATGCAGGGAAGTTCTCAAGGTCGTCTGATAGCGGACTCTTTGCATCAAAGATGATGTATTCATCGGCAATTTTTATGGTATTGTCGGGTTTTCCCGGGAAGGGTACGTGTTCCTTATCGATGTATTCAATCTGGTGACGTGAACAGATACCGCGTATGGATTCTTCGACTTTCAATTCATGATTTTTCCAGGTCTCACGCATCTTTTCAAACTCGATGCGGACCTGTTCCTCCCTCTCTCCCTGGAGCCGGATCCGGTCATCATCGAGTTGCTTTTTCAGGGCGTTAAGTTCTGTTATCCTGTGTTCGTACTGTTCCTGTTTCTGCTGGTCGGCTTTTAAGAATGCTGATAATTGTCGCTCTTTTTCAATTTTTTCCTGTATCAAATTCTGGACCTCAAAATTTTTCAGGATAATCTCTTTGTCCAGGTCGGCAATCCGCTGGATATTTTTTGTTTCCGATTCTTTTAAAGCACCAAGTTCGACTTCCCTGTTTCTGAGTACCTGGGATATATTCACACCTGCATTCTTTAAAATCTCATAATCAGCTCTTAGGTTCGCCAACAGGGATTTCTGGTGATCCAGGTCCTGGTAAGCAGTTCGCAACTGGTTCTGGATCTGCCGGTTCTGCTCATAGAGAGCATTGAGTTCATTATCGAGAGTGTTGAGTTCATTGGCAGCAGCGGAATTGATCACACGAATACGGTTCCAGCCAAATAACCTCCCAAAAAAACCAAGAGATTTAATATTTTCAAATAGTGCACGTAAGTTCTCTGTTGTTGAGATGACCATTCTGTACTCCTTATGAAACGGTACGTCCGGTATTGAATAAAATTTTTCTCGTCAAAAACCGGTTAAGATTTCTTTTTTTGTCAAAACGGGTGGTAATTCCCAACACACTTTTTTTAATTTCAATTGGATTAAAAAAAAAATGATTGGTTACGAAAATATCAGACTCGTACTAATGGTTGTATAGGAAAAACAATCACTTCTTCATTCCCTTTGTGCTGTCATACCCGCAGTGGTTGCACGAATAGCTCCCGTCGGGCCTGATCTTTATACTGGAAGCCTGGCACATTTCACATATCGGACGATCGTGTTTGACATGCTTGGTTTGTTGTTTCTTATCCATGGGGATTTATTGCCTATTTCCCTATAAAAGGATGTTCGTGGTTTCTGATGCAAAAGGATTCCCGTACGAGTATTCTACCCGTCACAATGACCCATTCCCCTGCCATCCCCCATGCTTGTACAGGTGCATTGCCAGGTCTGCAGCGGTCTTGAGGAGAAGGAAGATCACCAGTACCGGGAGGGTTGACGTTATGCCGGCAATCCCGAGGACAAGCATCACAACCGCTCTGAACATGATGGTGAAGTGCATCGGGACAATACGGTAATAGGGACCTGAAAAGGTATCCATCATAAAATTCTCGTCCTGACGTAACCGGTTCCGGTAGTACAGAAAGGAGAACAGGTGGTTTATAAAAAAGAGCCCGCAGGAAAACCAGATGCCCGGGCTGGAGAGATCCACTACCCCAAAGAGCCGGGATTCCACGATGAAGGAGTAGTATGCTGCATGGAATATGCCATAGTGAATGGCAAAGAATACCCCAAGGATCCAGGCCTGGGTCCGGACACGGGCGGGCTCAACCGTTCCGGTCTCCCCTTTTCCTGCACGGGACCTGTTCATTGCTGCACTGATGGCCGTAGTATCGGCACCCAGCATCGTGATGACAGTGAAGATGCCGATAATGATGCTCTTTGAGCCCAGTAAATGAATATGACCGTGGCTGCCTCCCAGTTACCGGCAATTGCCAGCACCATGGTGACAAGGTTGGCAGACAGGAGGGCGATGATCGGTGGGGTGAGATCAAAATCCCCCGAAAGAATACGGGAAAAGGGGTGCAGGATCATCATACCGTACTGCACTGTTGATACCTCCTGCCTTAAAAAAGATGAAGGATTTCACCAGAGCCGTAATGTCATACTTTGTTTCAAAATCTGCTTTTCAGGCAATAGTCTTTAAAAGTTTATGGATAATATTCGCCACAGGCATACGGTTTCCTGACGTGAAAATCAGGAACGGGGAACAAAACACCCGTACATGGGTATCACTCAATCAATCGCGGAGGTGCATAGAGGATGGTTTCTCAAAAATCCACAGGATACAACGGGATCTTTAATAGATATAACACCGGCAGGAAATGCAGACGAAGAACTAAAAAAAATGTATAATCAGATAAAGAAGCGGGTTTCAGAAGTGCCCGATTATATCAGGTTCCTGAAAACGGCACTCGAAACCCTGGAGGTGAAAAACAGTTCATGACCCTTTCGCCCTTGAAACAGTATGAACAGGTCAAGGATGATCTGAAGAACTATCTGCAGGAAATGGATCTTGATATTACCAGGGAATTCGATACAGATGACATTTGTGGATTCTGGACAAAATTCGGAGATTTTCCCCTCCTGATTGAAAACCGGAAACCCCTAAAATACTGTGTTGTTGCACTCCAGATTACATTTTCCGATGAAACGATCATCAAGACCCTGAACGATTATTACGAAAAGCAGGATCACCAGTTTATTTTCAGACTGACTCAGGTGCTCACCTCCCCGCAGACAAGCTTTGTGAGGGTTGTTGAAAACGGGCGGGTAATAGGATTTACGATTATGAAAAGTATCTACCCGTTTCACGAGGGATTCTCGATACGTGATTTTGATTCTGCTGTTCAGGTTGTTGTGAGTATCGGGGCTGTCGGTATTGCATTCCTGAAATCCGAGATGGGACCGATGGTGCTCGACCATACCCCGCAAAGACCGGTATCTGAACCAGGACCGATGTACGAATAAGAAACGGGATACATCAGGAATCCTTTGAAAACTTATAGTAACGGAGACACCAAAATGGCTGAACTGAACCGCACATTAGGTTTCTGGGGAGCCACGGGAATTGGCATTGGAGCGATTATCGGTACCGGAATTTTTGTCCTTATCGGAGTTGCATCAGGAATCGCCGGGCCTGCTGTTATCCTGTCATTCATCATTGCCGGTTTTGTCGCCCTGCTTTCGGGACTTTCTGCTGCTGAACTGTCCTCATTCATTCATGAAGCAGGAGGGAGTTATATTTACACGACAAAGGCATTCGGAGCATTTCCGGGTTTTGTTGTCGGCTGGATGAAATCGTTTGATTACATTGTTGGTGCCAGTGCGGTCAGTGTCGGGTTTGCTGCCTATCTCACGTATTTTGTCGGTATCCCGGCAACAACGGGGACGATCGTCATTGTCGCTGCACTGTGGCTCCTTATTCTCATGCTGTTAAAA
>CAYWHL010000145.1:0-6004 GCA_964457995.1 uncultured Methanoregula sp.
GGAGTAATAATGCGATGTTTGACCCAAAGACCCCGCGGTACCGGTGCGCCTCATCTATCACAATAAATTTCAGGTTGGAAAAGAATGGGCGCCACTTCGCGTGCCACGAAAGCACCTGGTGAAGTTCATGGGGGTTGGAGATGATGACCCGTGAGTTCTCACGAACTGCTGCCCGTCTTGACTGGGGAGTGTCGCCATCGTAGATCGCCGGGCGGGCTGAGATACCGGTGTACTGTGCCATCTGTGCAAGGGTGGCGAGTTGATCATTGGAGAGAGCCTTGGTCGGGTACAGGTACAGTGCACGTGCCTCCGTATCTGATTCAAGCCTCTCGAACACCGGAAGATTGAACGCAAGAGTTTTGCCACTGGCGGTGGGTGTGGTGATAATCACGTTTTTCCCGGTTCGTATGCGGTTGATAGCTTCGCACTGGTGAGAATAGAGGCGTATCCGGTGCTGGTCGAGATACGATTCAAGAGTATCTTTAAGAGGTACTTCAAGTGTTCCGAATTGAGGGAGTTCCGGTTCGCATATTTCAGTGTGCACGGTCCGGTTCCGGTACACGGGGTTCACACCCAGGAGCCGGATAACATCAGCGACAGCCATAGGACTCCCCCAGAAGGTAAAAAAAGAGCAGGGCAAGCGACACAACGTCCTGCTTATTGTGCTCTATAATCGGGATAAGCGGACCACAATTTCCTGTCCGCAGGTACGTTTCATAGAATTCCGGTACCATCTGCCCGGGAATATCATCTTTTCGGCAGATGCCCAGAATCTCTGTTTCCAGTGCGGTCAGGCGCAGGGAAGGAAGCTGATCCTTCCATCTCCTGCGGCTGAAATGGAGAACATCGAAGTGGGGTATTCTTGCCAGACAGCCCATACCATAGTAAGCAAGCCGGTCTGAAAGGTAGGGAACATCAAACGATTTGCCGTTGAACGTTACCAGTGCCGGGCTGTCTCCCGACATATGACCGAGCGTCGCCATAAGTGCAGCCTGTTCCTCATCAATATCACGCAGCACGTACTGGTGGACTGCAAGGGTGCCGTTCTCGATTGTCCCAACACCAAAGAGGATAACCGGGCGGGAAAAAAGCCCGAGTGTTTCAATATCAAGAAATACATACTCTTCGGGTTCATGAAGTCCTGCAGTCCCGAGAACACAAGGATGGGATTTTGCATGCCTGCAGCCGATTAAATCCATAATGTCTGCAGAATTGCCACCATACAGGCATGTGAGTAAATCATGGGTATATGACCGGAACTTCGGGTGCTGCATAAGATCCGGTAATGTCCGGTATCCTTTTGACCTCAACCGGGTTTGTGTCCTTGGCCCGATACCATGTACAAGCGTAAGGTCGTTTAAGATTTCAGACCTGAACCGATCAAGATCGACCGAAGGTAGTTTGAGAGATTGCCGGCTTTTGACAGAGAAACAGACTCCGCATTCGTTGAAAATTTCAGTGCCCGAAAAGACGGTATCGAACGGGACGTTCCGGTACTTCTCAACCAATACATCGAGCTGGTGGTGCGCCTTTTCATAATCCGATGAAAAAATGACATTATTTGAAAAACCGGCTCCAAAAACATTCCCGTCACGGATAACTTCGTATTCCCGCATCGTTTCCATGCGCTGCTGCCAGAGGGCACCAATCCGTGCAGGGGCATGTGTAGCTGACATCGTCTGAATACGAAAATGGCGTCCGGGATTTAAACATCCAGCCGCGTGGGGTGAAAGTAATGCGAACCTCCCAAATACAGGAACATGGTTGGCTCCTGGCACACCCGGTCAGGTACTGCAGGTTAGTGCCACGTTAAAAAATTCATTCCTGATCGTCTCAGGGGATTGGTACAGAGAAAGAATTTGGAACTACGGGTACAAAACTATACCCTGCTGGGATCCGGCAACGCTTGCAGGAAAGGGTAAAAATGAAAGATGTCAGGGGTTTTCTCATCGATCTTGACGGGGTCCTGTATGTGGGAGACACGGCGATCAAAGGTGCCCGGGAATCCATCGATCTCCTCAGGGACAGAAATTATACGTTCAGGTTTGTTTCCAACACCACCCGCAAATGCCGGAATACCATCGCGGAGCAGTTGTCATCCATGGGGTTTGATATTCCCGCAGAGTATATTTTCACACCCCCTCTCGCTGCAGTTGCCTGTCTGAAAAATGCCGGTAAACACCGGTGCTACCTTCTTACAACAGGAGATGTATACCGGGACTTTGAGCAGGAATGTTGCTGCGACACCGGCCCCATGGTCGATTTCGTTATCATCGGTGACGCAGGTGACAAACTTACCTATAGCCGCCTGAACACTGCATTCCGTTATCTCATGAATGGTGCTGACCTGATTGCGCTGGAGAAGGACCGGTACTGGATGACACCGGGCGGTCTTTCCCTCTCAGCGGGGCCCTTTGTTCAGGCGCTTGAATTTGCGACAGGCATTACAGCGACAATCGTGGGAAAACCCTCAAAAATGTTCTTTGAACTTGCCCTTCGCGACATGGAACTTCATGCCGATCAGGTGGCAATGATTGGCGATGACATTCTGACTGATATTGGCGGGGCCCGTACTATCGGTATGCAGGGCATTCTTGTCCGGACAGGAAAATACCGGAAAGACGCATTGGACAGCGCAGTGGTCAAACCCAGCTGTATTATTGACTCCATTGCACAATTGCGGGATATTTTGTAATACATCAGACACGCAGTACTGGTATACCGGGTGAATAATGCATAAGCGGTTTCTCAAACTTATTGGTGTATTTTTATTCATTATTATCCTGGCATTATCAGCAGTGCTGATAAGCGCAGTTGTTTTTCCCAAAGAAACGGTAATTGTGCCCCATATAGCTCCTGATCTCACCCGTCTCCAGTCATCCCCGGTCATTATTTCCCATCAGTTCCCGTTTGAAAAAACCACGGTCAGCCTGACACTTCCCATCAATGTCTCGGTTTATGAAGGTGCAAAGCAGGCAGAAAAGGCAACAACGGTGTATGGTAATATTTCTGAAACGGTCTGGCTTGCACAAAGTTACCGTGCAATGGTACAGGATCCGGCACAGGACAGTCTCTATGCAGCACTTCTTGCAGAAGCTGACACAATCAGGCTCCGGCTAAAACTTTCCGATGACGAATATGCAGACCTCATAGCAGTCTATGTCCAGTCACTACGGTATGAAACCCGGGAGCAGAACCCGGCAAAATTTCCGGTAGAGACGGTTGTTGACCGTGCAGGAGACTGTGATGACAAGAGCCTGCTTTTAGCCGGGCTGTTGTCACGGGAAGGGTATCCGGTTGCCCTGCTCCTGTTTGGTCCTGAATCACATATGGCTGTAGGAGTTGGATCAGACGATTATCAATACAAAAACAGCGGGTATGCTTTTGTGGAAACGACCAATTACTCATTTGTCGGGGTGCCGACCGATAAACTGGGGGGAAACCTGACCCTGTATTCAGATCCTGTCATTATCCCCATCAGCAATGGCACAAAGTTCTACGGGAGCGGAAGTGAGACACGGTATATTCACGATATGTATGTGCTGTCTGACCAGAAAGTAAAGGAACTCGAACCACGGGTAAAAAGCATGGGGGCAGACCTTACATCCCAGGAAGAAAAAATTGCCCGGCTCGAATCTCACATGCAGGGTTTAAGAACTACCGGAAATACCGGCAGCTACAATGCACAGGTGCCCGTTTATAATGCACTTGTCGCGGATTATAACGCCCGGCTGGCCACCTGCCGGCAGCTCTTTACCTTCTATGAAAAATATGCCCTTATCCATAATTATATCCTTGAGCACATGTATGACAGGAAAGGCGTATACGAATACCTGAAAAAGAACATGCCCGTGTAATCAGGGCACGGTAGGGCATGTCAGTCAGGTTCCATAACCATTATTGACGGCCGGGGATATTCTGGTGAAGAGGGAGCACCATTCTCCGCCACAGCAGCAAGCCGCTGTAGTGCCCTGTCGCAGTACTGGTCTGATACATCTATACCGATAAAACGGCGGTGCAGTTTCCACGCGACGAGTGTCGTTGTCCCGGCACCATTAAACGGGTCAAGCACGATATCATTTTTGTAGGAAAATAGTTTCATCAGCCGACGGGGCAGCTCCTCCGGGAACATAGCCGGATGGCTGTACTCTTTCATCCGGATTTCCGGGGGAAACGACCACCGGCCAAGCACCCATTCCTTAAATTCTTCAGCGGTGATATCGATATCCTCGCGCCGCCCACCCTTCTTGTGGGTCTCCTTGTCAAAGACTTCGATAAACTCCCAGGTGTACTTGATATAGGGCATCGACGGGGATTTCCAGCTCCCCCATGCGGTATACTTTGCATTGTAATTATTTTTCTCCCAGAGAAACTCGGCTTTCCATAAAAGTCCCAGGCCTGTAAGCTGGTGAGAGATAAGGTGGTGGGTAGGGACATAATCTGAAAAAAGGGGCTGTATATTCACTGCTATCCTGCCGCCGGGCCTGAGCACCCGCCCACACTCTTTCCATACACCGAGCAGTTTTTCAAAATACCTGTTCCACTCGTGGGTGTCGTCGTGAGGGTCCTGCGCATACACATGCCCGAAATTATAGGGGGGCGATGTGATGATCAGGTCGATACTCTGGTCCGGTATACATACCAGTGCCTGCAGTGCATCCGCACATATGATATGGTTGACAAACGGTAAAATCTCACGCGGTTCGCTGGATACAACTGAATTTTTTGCACCTTTCGAACCCTTCCTGATAGCCGCCTTTCCTGCTTTGTCCTGTACCTTTTCAGGTCTCATAAAATGCTGTCCGGTGTGTTATCCTATGTGTACATTACCAGATGATGTGTTAAAGACTCCTGAACACTGGAATTATTGGTCACTTCAAAAAGCGTTTAATGCAGTGATCGACATATTCTCTACGATTGTTCTATGCTGCAAATAGAAGACCTGCATGTAAATGTCGGGGATAAAGAGGTGTTGCACGACATCAATCTCCATATCGAGGAAGGGGAGACCCATGTTCTGCTCGGACCCAACGGGTCGGGTAAAACAACACTCCTCATGACCATAATGGGATTTGCCAACTATAGTGTCACCGAGGGAAAAATCCTCTTCAAAGGGGAGGATGTGACAACGATGAAAGCCAATGAACGGGCCAGACGGGGAATTGGCATGCTCTTCCAGCGTCCTCCAACCATCTCCGGGCTGAAGCTCGGCAAAATGCTCACCGCCATCTCCCGGAACAAGGACGTAGACATTTCGGAGCTTGCCAAATCGGTTCATATGGATAAATTTCTGGAGCGTGACATCAATAAGGGATTCTCCGGGGGGGAGATTAAACGCAGTGAAGTATTGCAGTTGATGATCCAGAACCCCGACTTTGTCATGCTCGATGAACCGGAAAGCGGCGTTGATCTGGAAAATATCTCGCTCATAGGTACTGCCATCGGTTCACTACTGGAAAAAGACAGGCATCTTATCAACCGTAAAAAAAGCGGGCTTGTTATCACGCACACCGGATTCATCCTTGATTATCTGGACGCTGACAAAGGGCATGTGATGTGTGACGGGGAGATCAAGTGTCACGGGAATCCCCGGGAAATCTTAAAAGAAATCAAACAGCGCGGATACAAGGAGTGTCTCGAATGCCATCACCAGTGAAAGTTCCTGAGCTTTCAAAAGCTGAAAAGGAGCGGGTCGCCCAGGCGGGAATGGACCTTGCCATGCAGAACCGCTGCGGGAGCTATCTCCAGATGGACCAGGAGATCGTCCAGGCTGAATGCTCGCAACAGGGCATAGAAGTCCTTTCCTTTAAAAAAGCAATGGAAAAATATGACGGCATGAAAGAGTATACCTGGCAGGCAGTATCACCGGAAAAAGATGACATTACCCGGTACGTTGCAGCACAGAAAGAACCGAAAGGTTACGTCATTATTGCACACAAAGGCTCAAACAATATCCTCCCCATCCAGGCGTGCCTCTATCTCGGGCGGGAACAGATCCAGCATG
>CAYWHL010000146.1:0-5916 GCA_964457995.1 uncultured Methanoregula sp.
TGCAAAGGATTTTTTTCCTCTTCTTGGAATCAATCATTACACGCTCTCCTTCTCGTCATGGAATCTTTTTTGCTCATATTTGAACGGAGTATATATAATCGCCTTTCTTGTTCCCGTACCAGATCACCTCCCGGCACCACTCCTCCCAACTCCTCCATTGCTGTGTCGTCCTGTCAATCAGGTACGCAAAACGACCCCTTTCCAGCACAGCACGTTCGCCTTTAAGCGCCGCCTGATAGATTTCCCATATGTTGTAATCGCACGTAACAGTAATATTTTCAGTGAGTAGAGGCTGTTTCAACATGAAGCGGTTCAGGCGAACAGCCTGTGAGATTATCGCAGGTTCGATCACGCCCGCATAATCCTTCGCAAATGACAGAAGCCGATCCTCCGCCTCACTGTAGAATTCTTCTATTCTGCCTTCCGCACTTATGGTTATCAGCATCAATTCATCAGGATACCAGACTAAATTTAACCACTCTTTTGACTGGCTGTATTCACTGCCCCCTGCCCGTATGTGGGCTGCTTTTTCCTCGAACACGGATAAAATATCGGCGAGCATGGCCTGACCATCATCCTTTTTCATGAAAATTTCAATGATATCTTTATACGCAATGCCGCATATCTCGTGAATGACAATGAAGGGAATCTGCAATAACTTGTCGAAATGCAGCAATGATGCCATCCATGAAAACACCCTTGTTCTTATCCAGTCTTTTTCCGGCATGGATCGTGTAGCGGTTACAAGGTGCTGGGTCTCAGTGATATTTTCTATTACATCCAGAGATGAATGGTGGGATATAAGCTCTGTCTCGACTATTTCCAAACCATGCTTTTTCTGATATTCCGGCTCGGCCATCAAGGTATTCTCGAGGATTGTCAAATTAATGAACTGAATGCGATTGTGCTGCCCACTCGCTACAATTTCCGACACGCCCCTTGTAAACGATTCATACGTTTCTTCCGGCAGGCCGATAATGAGATCGGTAAAAGTATGGATACTGTTCTTCGTGAAAAGTTTTTGCAATTCAGCATACGTCCTGTTGTCAATATTGCTTCTCCCGATGTGTTTGAGTGTCTCCTCATTCAGAGACTGAAGGGCGAGGTTGACTCCTTTCTGAAGTCCTGTGTCATTCAGAATTTTTTGCAGGCAAAATATCCCCTCTTTGGAATTTTTTGTATTTTGAACTGAAAATATTTTTGGGTAACCGAAGGCTTTCTTGTTCTCGGCAACCCTTCCCGCTATGTCGAAATCTCTTTTCAGTATGCCGAAATTTGCATCACAGCAAAAAATAAATTCTATCTTGTTCTTGCTGAGCCAGTCAATCTCCCTGTAAATTCTGTCAAGGTCAAATTGTTTGATCTTCCGCTCTGACTCTTTTCCCCAATAGCAAAAAGCACAGGTGAAAGGACATCCTCTGTTTGTCTCAATCCTTCCCTGCCATTTCTCTTCAGGGTTGTCCCTTATAAGATCATCAAATATGCCGGATAAATACGGAGAGGGAATCTCGTTGATGTCTTGAATAGTCTCTTTGAATGGAATATACGCTATGGAATGATCAGGCCGTCGGTACCCTATGGAGGGCACAATATCCCACTTCCTATCCCGATACCTCTCTATGATCCTTAAAAAGGGTACCTCACCCTCGCCGAATGATGCTATGTCGATAAAAGGATGTTCCCGCAAGAAGGCGATCAATTTCCCTTTCGAATCCGGAATCTGCGGCCCTCCGAACACAAGGAGTATCTCCGGCCTCTCCCGCCTGACCCTCCGTGCAATTTCAAGGCTCGCCTTGAAATTCCAAAGATACGCACTAAAAAAAATGATGTCTGCTTTGCAGAGATTCTCTATATACCTCTCGGTATTGCCCCGCTTATAGATAATCGGCAGAAATATATAATTTTCACTTGATGCAAGTTTTTTTTCCGCATAGGCCCTCAGGATGCCAAGTGAATACGGGAAATAGTGCTGCTCTCCGAACGAATCCCCGATCTCAACCAGTCCGATTTTGATCTTCTTCGCCGTCACCTTAATCGCTCTCAGCAAAAAAATGGTCCATTTTCTTTTTATATTCCTCCGGGTGATTCACGAACCATTCCCATGTAAGCTTCAATCCCGTCTCGAGGTCTGTTGATGGAATAAATCCCAGCAGATCTTTTGCTTTCGTGATTTCCATGACCCTCACAGGGGCTCCGGAGGGTTTGGCCGGATCAAACAAATAATTGAAATGAATAAACGACTGCAAAGCATCAAGGATATCCCGGATACAATGGCCTTTCCCGCTGCCGATATTAATAAATCCGCCGGCCGTTCCATGGTGGAGGGCGAGCACGATTCCCTCGGCGGCATCTCGGCTGTAAAGGAAGTCCCTGATCACACTGCCGTCGCCCCACACAACAAGAGGATCTTCGCCGGCAAAGATACGGCACATCAGTGATGGTATCACCATGGCTGTTTCAGGATTAAAATTGTCTCCCGGGCCGTAAATATTTGACAACCTGACAATGGAAAATGTCTCTGTCCCGTATTGCATTTTATAAGAATGAATCTGGAGCTCCGCCATTCTCTTCGCCCATCCGGCAAAGGACATCGGCATACTCTCAACCTTGTAGTCTCTCTCCCGCAAAATGCTCCCCTCAGCATAAGCGCCTATTGAACTGGTATAGACAAGTTTTTTGACTTTACTCAGTCGCGCCGCCTCAATCATGTTTGTGTTCATCATCAGGGTCGGCACAAAATGGCTGGCAAGTTTTGAAGATGATGTTTGCACCGTACCCTGAACGCCGGCAAGATGGAATATATAATCCATATCGCGAGCAATCTCTTTGCAAAAATTGAAGTTTGCAAGATCTCCGACGATATGCTCTATTTTTGCGTTTACAATAATATGGTCCAGGGATACACTCCTGAGACGTGCCCCGGCCTCTGCAAGAAGGTCAATGATCTGCCTCCCGATAAGCCCGGAACCGCCTGTGACAAGAACATTCTTGGCGTTGAACTCTTTCAGTATCGTTTCGGATATCATAGGCCGTAATTTATCCAATCGGCGGAGTGAGGGTTCTCATATACCACTGAACGGTATCACGGATTCCCTCCTCAAGAGAGATTTGCGGTTCAAACTCCAGCATATGCCTTGCTTTCTCGATGCTCACCATCCTGAAGGGTATCGTCGACGGTTTGGTGCTGTCAAAAAACATCTGAACGTCCTTGTGTCCTGCTGCATTCAGAATGAAACCGACGACCTCGCGAATCGTACTCCCCTTGCCGGCGCCTATATTGATGGGATCAAAATCATTACACTTTGCAAGAGCAAGCAGGCACGCCCTTGCAAAATCGGAGACATGAATAAAATCCCTTACCTCATCTCCTGTGCCCCAGACAACGAACGGGTTTTCCCGCCCCACGGCTCTCTTAATCAGCGCCGGTATTACGTGACTTGTTTTCTCGGAAAAATTGTCTCCCGGGCCATAGACCGCTGAGGGTCTGATGATGACCACTTTGCATTCCGACTGTCCGGATACATATTCTCCGAGCTTTTCAATATATCTGCGCATCCACCCGTAGCCCGCATAGGCGGGGTGCGGATCATCCAGCCACATTTCCTCTTCCCTGACAGGATGACTGTATGGAGGGTATCCGGTACTGCTCCCAAAGACAACGATCTTCTGAACACCTTCTGCCCATGCCGCTTTTAACATGTGAACAGTGAGGATGAGATTCTTTGTTATGCCTTCCATCAACTGGTAATCTTTCACTCCCGCCGCTCCGACGGTTCCCGCCGCATGGATGACATAATCGACTCCGCGTGCAGCGGCTCTGCAGTCCTCCCACCGCATAAGGTCAGCCGATACCGTCTCAACATTGCTGAAGTCAGGGTGCATTGGGCACACATGCACGGGAACACGTATGCATGCTCCGGTTCTCAATAAAGCCCGGACAATATGATTCCCTATAAAGCCTGTTCCTCCCGTCACAAGCACCTTTTTGTTACTGTAAAACATAATCAGTCGCTGTTTTTGAGGTGCTGAATAATTCTTTGCCGGATCGAGACCACATCCAGGCCAAGCCTCTTTCGAATATCGTGCAGCTTTCCGTACCAACTGCAGAAAGCGTCAGGTATGCCTTGATAAGAAAGAGAGAGGTTCGGTATTTCGGCAATCGCCTCATACAACCCGAATGCATCGTGTACAACCAGTATTTTGGTGTGTCTATACGTCTCGATTAATGCTCTGTCGATGGGCTTGAGTGTATGGAAATAGAGGATATTGACATCGATGCCATTGCTCGCTTCAAGAACACTTTCGAGCAGCGGACCCGCCGTCATCACTGTCATGGGCGCCGCAACATCTTTGATGACAACCCCCCTGCCAAACTCTACAGGGAGATCTACTGAATGCGGGTGGTCCGAGAGTCTGAAATACGTCGCCGCACCATTATCGTATTGGCTCCTGATGAGGGCATCAAGCTCTTTTCGCGAGCCAGGCTGTATGACTTCCATACGCGGGAGCAGCCTCAATATGGCCAGGTCGGTATAACAATGATGCGTAGCGCCGTCCCATGCATAATCAAAGGAGGCTCCGCAGGATACGATATTCCCCCCAAATTCGTTATAGCACATATCAAGCTTGATCTGCTCATAGCTCCTCTCCGTAATGAAAGGGGCAATGGTATGGACAAAAGGGTGAAAACCCAGCGAGCTCAAACCCGCTGCTACACTTATCAAGGTGTTCTCGCAAATCCCCATGTTGTAAAATCGGTCCGGAAAGCGCTTCTTGAAGTTGTTGAATAAATATACGCTGACATCCCCGAAGACCAGAACGATCCTGTCGTCTTGTTCAGCCAGAGACATAACGGTCTCATTGAATTGCCGTCTCACACACTTCCCCCATCAGGCGAATGAATTCCTTCTCATCCGGCGATTTTCTGTGCCATTCGTACTGATTTTCCATAAGCGTTTTGCATCCCCAACCCTTGACTGTCTCCGCCACAATGACCTTAACCGTATCGCACCTCTTAACGAGTTGAGCCTTTACAGCCTCGATGCTGTGACCCTTCACCTCCACGACTTCACATCCAAATCCCCTGAAGCATTCGGCGGGTTTCATAATCTGAAGTCCTCTTGAATGAGACCGGTTATTGTCATAGATGATCGTCATGTTATTGAGTTTCAGGTTCTGTGCAACCAAGACCGCTTCCCATACCGACCCTTCGTTGGCCTCGCCGTCACCGATAAGGACGTAGACGCTCCTGCTTGATTTTTGGATTTTCAGTCCGAGGGCCATACCAACCGCAAGACCGATGCCATGGCCCAGAGATCCCGTTGACGCCTCTATACCGGGCACCTTCAGACGGTCAGCATGGCACCCGAAATCCGACATGAAAGCGCCAAAAGTATCGACCCTTTCTTTTTTAAAATAACCGAATTCCGCAAGGATGCAGTAATGCGCTAAAGATGCATGACCCTTGCTCAAAATAAATATATCCCTTTCTTTCCATTCGGGATCCTTCGGATCATGCCTCATGGTACTGTAAACGGCATACAGGATCTCCACGACCGAAAAGCACGTGGGGATATGTCCGTGTCCACTCTGTTTAGCAATTCTCAATATATCTTTCCTGATCTCTCTGCAGGCAGGGGTCATTCAATCTCCAAATAAGAAATCCTCGATGTCATGGGATATCTTTGTATTCGCAAGTTATTCAACCCGAAGCTTTCTTGAAGAGCTACCGTCTCTCCAGGAAAGATATCGTCACACAGCTCATCGAACACGAGAACACTTCCCTTACAAAGATGAGGCCGGATGGCTTCCAGTGCGGCTTTCGTTGGCGCATAGATATCAAAATCGAAAATGGCAAGAGAGATAATCGTCTCGGGATGCATCCGCAGATATTCCGGTACTGTCTCCACCGCATCT
>CAYWHL010000147.1:0-5617 GCA_964457995.1 uncultured Methanoregula sp.
CAGTTGATTTATCGTTAAATGAGACAGGTAATGGGGATCCCCCGAGTGTTGGAGTCCCCGTAAATTGCGCAATAGGAACAGCTGCAGTTGATGGGTTAATACTCACTAAAATTAACACAGCGACTGCGATTAACAATACTTTAGTTGATTTCATCCCTTTTACCATCTCGCTCGCTATCAATTGATTACTTTTTATAAAATGAGGCGGATGCATGATACTAGCATCGTGAGACGATTAAGTTTTGCAACGACAACCTGAAACAAAATAGTGGCATTTTTTGCGCTTACCTATAACCCTCAAAATGGATGCGAGGAGCCGGATTCGAACCGGCGAACCCCTACAGGAATGGGCCCTAAACCCATCGCCTTTGACCAAGCTCGGCAATCCTCGCACTTTTGTTCTTTTGTAATTTTACGGGTTTTACGCGAAGTTTCTCATCCGACCCTAAATCCCGCTCCTTTGACCTGGCTCGGATACCCACGCCCTGTAAAGAGATACTGGTTGGTTTTTACGCGATGGTTAATCAGCAGGACAACCCTGCATAGTCATCCTCGCGTGCTTATTACGTAGGTGCGGGGGAAATATGAGCATATCGTCAGTTCCGTGGGTATGATTCGATAAAAAATATATGGCTCTGGAAAAAATGCTTAAAAAAACACCTGGACGCACAACAGGGAGTTTCGCAGCCGCTGTTGTGGCGCCTTAAAAATGCAATAACTCCCGGAACAGGGAATAGGCCACTATCCTTATAAGTGCAGGGGTGGTTAAGGGGGACAGGCACGTCTCCTTCTGTATTGAAGATACTATCATGTACCCTGAAAAAGGAATTCCCCGGAGCTAAAAAAACGTCGTTATAATTCCACCCTGGTCACGACACCGTGGATCTTATCTGACGGCAACTTGTAGAACTGGACCATAGACGGTGTAAGGCGTTTTATCGCCGCAAAGATTCGCCAGGCCGGATGGGTGGTCACGATGTCTTCCATACCATAGAAGATAGTCTTTTCATCAATCTCGGCTTCTTTTAAGATTGCACCGATATCGACAATTTCCATGTATCCTAAATAGATCTCAAAGATGGAGAGCCCCGTTGCGATCTCGCGGGTAACTCCCCACGTTACGCCAAACGGTTGTTCTGTCCTGATAATCGAAATGATAATATTATCGTCATATATGATGTTGTTTGTGAACATAATCCGGGGGATATACTGGGGTAACCTGCGGAAGTCACGTGCGAAAAATAATGCAGAGCCCGAAATCCTGTTGATAGAATTATATATTTCATTAAACTGTTTCAGAAAATCATCAATGGGAACTGGTTGCAGGGCTGCGGCGAGTTTTTTCTGGCCGTATACATAGATCAAAATAATTCCCAGCGGAATGGATGCGATGATAAGTGACCAGTAGCCCCCGTACGGAATTTTACTGAAATTGGAGATAAGGAATGCGGTCGTGACAAGCAGGACGACAACCGTAATAAGTGTTTTTACCAGTTCACCGCGGAGGATTAATATCCAGAGGATCATAATACCAGTGATCGTCATCGTTCCACAGACCGCCAGTCCATACGCATGCGTCAGGTTATTGGAACTCCGGAAAATTGCGATAATCAGCAGGACTGCAAATAGCAGCAACCAGTTAACCACATCAATATAAATCTGTGACCTGAGCAGAATTGAGGTATATTCAATGCGCAGAAGGGGCATAATGCGAGTGGTGATTCCCTGGTAGACAATCGAAAATATTCCGGAAATCATCGCCTGTGAAGCGATGATGGTAGCTGTAATGCTCAAAAGAAGAAAAGGAATATACAACATCTTCATCTGAGAAAATACCATCTCAAAAAGGACATTTTTTGCATCCGGGTGTATCATTAAGAACGCGCCCTGGCCAAGATAATTAATCGCAAGTGCGATAAAAACAAGGTACCACGCACGGACAATAGGTTCCCTGCCAAGATGCCCCATATCCGCATAGAGTGCTTCACCGCCGGTTGCGCAGAGTATAACCGATGAGAGGATGAGAAATCCTGCCATACCGTTTTGCAGGAGATAATTTATTCCATACATCGGGTTGATTGCAAGGAGGACCTGCGGTGCTGAAATGAGTGCGAAGAGCCCCGCTCCTGCAAGCGATAAAAACCATATGACCATCACCGGGCCAAAAGCCCATGCAACCTTTTCAGTGCCCCGCACCTGAATTGAGAAAAGTCCGATTGCAATAAGTGCAGCAAGAATCATAAGGGCGAGCTGCGACAGGTTCTCAAAACCGGGGATAAGGAGGATTCCTTCTACCGCTGAAAGGATGCTGATAGCCGGTGTAATAACACTATCCCCGATGAACAGCGAAATTCCGACAATCGCCAGCAGGGATATAAATGCAACCTGGTTTCCGGATTTTAACAGAGGTAAAAGGATCTCTTTAAGCACGATTGTCCCTCCTTCACCCTTTTTACCGAGGTGCATGGCAAGAAAAGTATACTGAACCGTGACAAGAATGGTGAGCGTCCAGATGATCAGGGAGAGGATACCCATGATATTCTGGGGTGTGGGGGGGATGAGGAGAAATATTGCCGTCAGGGTATAGATAGGACTTGTCCCGATATCGCCAAAGACAAGCCCCATCGACTTGACGATTCCTGGAATGGAGAAATAATTTTTGAGCATTTCTTTATTACCTGTCGTGAGAAATAGGGTATAATCCTTTCTCTTTTAAAACAGGAACTGCGGGATATTGCTGTTTTTCGTGTATTATGATTGAGACAGAGATGACAGCTTACCCCGGTCTTTTCGTTCCTGCACGTACATCCGGTAACTGGTAATGATGAGGACAATGATGAGCGGGCCGAGCACAAAACCGGCGAGCCCCATCGTGAGAATCCCGCTGATAATCCCGATGAACATGATGACCGGATGAACCTTCACCCTCCTGCCGACAAGCACCGGGCGGATATAAATCTCCGGTCCGCACGAGACGATCACGTACCCGAGGAAAAAGAGGATAAATACCCCCCGCGTGTCTCCCACGGCAAGTGCATACGTCCCGACGAGTAGAAATGCGACCGATGCCCCAAGGATGGGAATCAGTTCACAGAATGCAGCGAGGAACGAAAAGAAAACAATATTCCCATAGCCCAGCAGGTAAAAAACCGGTAAGGCAATAAAGAAGGTCAAAACCGCAATTGCGATCTGGACAAAATAAATGACATACAGGGTATCCATCGTTACTTCAGATAACTTCCGGACGTACTCGCTGAACACATCAGGAACGTGACGGATTACGTTATTTTTGAGTTCTCTTCCCCACAGGAGCAGGGAAAACAAGGAAAAGAATAATACGAATATCTTGAACGCGATAAGGGACAGGTTACTGAGTATCGTCTTCTGGTATTCCACGAAAAAAGCGATCCCCTCTGCCAGAAAAGCCGAGAGATTTGATTTGGTAACCGGGACGCCATAATCGAGGGGATTGGTCGCCGGGTTGTTCAGCCATGTAACAATCGTCCCGAACATGTCGGTCAGGACAGCAGTATTTTTTGACAGGATAAGGTACGTGATGCCTGCAATAATGGCAGTTGCAGACAAGACGGCAAAGGTCACGACCGCCGCAGAGATCTCCGGCAGAGTACGCCGGGAAATCCGGTCGTGCACCGGAATAAGAATGGCAGCAAGCGAGGCTCCGAGCAGCACCATATCCATGATTGACCAGAATACAATAAATCCAGCAAGTATAAGACCGACAAAGAAAATAAAAACAAAAAGGTCGGCACGGAGGGGTTTCATGAATGAATTACCTATTAACACGGACTTGAATTAATAGCTATGTTGCTTTTTTAAACCGGCAAATCGTACTTAAAAAAAAAGCGATACCCATAACAATATGAAACAACCAATCAGCATGATTATCCGATGAAGCGCAGCGAGCATGTCGCTATGATAGCGCATGACATAGGTGTCACGTTTAATTTTCTTGGCATCGCTTCACTGCTGCCTTTTCTTGTCCTTGTTATTTTTCGCGAATGGAATATGCTTCTCCCCATGGTCTCCGCCCCGCTTGCGTTTATCATATTCGGGCACCTCCTCTCCCGTATTCACCGTGCAGATCTCACGCCAACGCTCTCCAGTTCACTCGTTGTGGTCGCCCTTTCCTGGTTTGCGATTGCTCTCATCGGGGCGCTCCCGTTTTTTTTCGCGCTCAATATACCGTACACCGACTGCGTTTTTGAAGCGATGTCCGGCTGGACCGGCTCCGGTTTTTCCATGCTAACGTCCCTCGATACTACCTCCAACACCCTGTTATTCTGGCGGTCGTTTACCCAGTGGATCGGCGGGATCGGGATCATCGCGTTTGGCATCTCGCTCAGCAGGAAGACGAGTGCCACGCTTTTCCAGCTTTACCGTTCCGAGGGCAGAACGGAAGCGCTGATGCCTAACGTGGTCTCTACGGGGAGAAGGATGTGGCAGATCTATCTCTTTTTAACATTCATGTTCACGGGAATGGTCATGTTGTCGGGAATCGCACTGTGGGACTCACTTAACCTTGTCATGGTTGCTCTTGCAACCGGCGGGTTTTCGATCCATGATGCCGGTATAATGTATTATAACAACCCGATGCTCGAACTGCTCATGATTCCCGTCATGCTTGCAGGTGCTCTGCCATTCAAGATCTATTTTTTGCTTTACCATGGGAATGTTAAAGCAATGTTTAAGGACAAGATCGTGCAGGTGCTCATCTTCATCGCGGCAGTCGGCTCAGCGATCACATCACTTGACCTTTTCATTTTTAACAATCTCTCTCTTGAGCAGGCAATCCGTCAGGGGGTCTTCTGTGCGATTTCCGGTTTCACGACATGCGGGCTTCAGAATTCCAATCTTCATCGATGGGCACCAATCCCCATCGCGGTGGTCACGATGATGATGCTGATCGGGGGTGCAGCTGGAAGTACTGCAGGTGGTATCAAGGTGAACCGTGTCATGCTCGCGTATGATGGCGTGAAATGGTGGTTGAAACGCTTTTTTGTATCAGGCCGGGTGCTCGTCCCGTTGAGGTTCGAAGGGCGAACGTTTTCCCGGCATGTTTCCGATCTTGAGATCTCAAAAAAAATGGTTGTCATCATGCTGTATATAATTACAATCTTTTTGAGCACGATTATCGTTTCGCACCTCTATATTACGACGTTCGGGCTCAACGAGGTAATCTTTGAAGAAGTGTCGGCAATCAGCAACGTGGGACTGAGCGTTGGCTACATATCAGCAGCAAGTCCGTTCTCCATTAAATGGATCTTTATTATTCTCATGTGGCTGGGAAGACTTGAGATCGTCCCGGTGATCATTCTTGTTACGGGCGTCTTCAAAGGGATTCAGGACGATATGACAAAACAGAAACCAGCACCCCAGGTTTATAATCTGCAGGAACGTTTTTAGAAAAGATACATTATCCGATCTCACTCTTTGGTCATGTCTCATATTAATGAAGATGCAGCACACATAGTTGTGGAATAACGGGGTTCAATGGCAGAAATTAAGATCGTCGGGACAGCACATGTCTCGCAGCAGAGTGTTAATGAAGTAAGGGCAGCGATCGAAGACTATAAGCCTGATGTCGTGGCGATTGAAC
>CAYWHL010000148.1:0-5613 GCA_964457995.1 uncultured Methanoregula sp.
GAAGCCGGTCCAGATACAGCGGTCTTCTCAACCGTGGACACCGAGACCGAGTACGGGTGGGACAAGAAAGTCAGGATGCGCCTGCCAATCTTCACGGGTGCTCTCGGATCGACCGAAATAGCACGGGTGAACTGGGAACATTTTGCTATTGGTGCAGCTATTTCCGGCATCACGTGCGTCTGCGGTGAAAACGTCTGCGGTATTGATCCAGGTCTGAAGCGTGATGCCAAGGGTAAAGTTATCGAGTCACCCGAGATGGATCGTCGTATTAACATCTATAAAAAATTCTACGATGGCTTTGGAGAAATGCTTGTCCAGATGAATGTCGAAGACACCCGGCTTGGAACCGCGGAATATGTTGCAAGCAAGCACAACCTGGACACCATCGAGCTCAAGTGGGGTCAGGGCGCCAAGTGTATCGGCGGTGAGATCAAGGTCAAGTCGCTTGAGCGCGCAATCGAGCTCAAGAAACGAGGATATATCGTTCTGCCCGATCCGACTCTCAAAGAGAACGAGATTGCTTTCAAAGCAGGAGCCATCAGGGAATTCGAACGGCACTCCCGGCTGGGTTTTGTCACCAAAGAAGGATTCTTGGAAGAGGTAGACCGGCTTCGTGACATCGGTTTCAAGCGGGTTACCTTAAAGACCGGCGCGTACTCCATGATCGAACTGGCAATGGCCCTGCGGTACAGTTCCGAGGCAAAGATTGACCTGCTCACTATCGATGGTGCACCGGGCGGAACCGGTATGAGCCCATGGCCGATGATGAACGAATGGGGTATCCCCACGTTCTACCTGCAGTCACTTGCCTACGAATTTGCGTGCAAGCTGGACAGGAAAGGTTTCCGGGTACCTGACCTTGCGATGGCAGGCGGGTTCTCGGATGAACCTGGCATATTCAAGGCACTGGCAATGGGCACCCCGTATTTTAAGGCAGTCTGCATGGGCAGGGGACTTATGATCCCCGGTATGGTTGGCAAGAATATTGAGAAGTGGATCAAAGAAGGCGATCTTCCCAAGACTGTATCGAAGTATGGTAACAATATCGAAGAGATTTTTGTCTGTTATGAAGATCTCAAGGAGAAGTACGGCGCACGTATGAAAGATATCCCAATGGGTGCAGTCGGTATCTATACATACACCCAGAAATTCAGGACCGGTCTCCAGCAGATCATGGCCGGCAGCAGGAACTTCCGTCTATCGACTATATCACGGGATGACCTGATGGCACTCACGCCGGAAGCAGCAGACGTATCCGGCATCGACTATGTCATGGGTGCACGCTACGATGAGGCAATGGGTGCCCTGCTAGACTAAAATACATTCAGGAAAATCGAACTATCTGTGGGGAAAAATTTCCCTATTTTTTAATTGTTCGATTATTTCTTTTTCTGTCCAGCCACAGTAAATGATTCCAGCAACTGGTGAGTAATCCGCGTTCCAAGAGCCGGCTGAATTGCTTCAAGCCAGAGAAAAAAACCCACTTTGGACGGGGTTGGACGTTCAAACTTAAAATGGCCGTCTTTTGACTGGATCATTTTATGGTACTCTTTTTTCTGGCGGGAACGAAGGTAAATGATCAGTTCATAATTGGGAAGATCTGTCGCGATGATCGCCTTTGAATAATATTTTGAAAAATCCTCAAACTCAATCTTTTTGCTTTTTACCATCAGACCGTAGGTATCACACAGTAATTTGACAGACTGAGGGAACAATCCGCCATAGAGGACTTTTTTTACCAGTTGCCCGGTCTGGGCGGTAATCCCGGGGACTTTTCTTCCGCCCCCTTTTGCGATCTCGCAAAAGATCTGGGTTCTCACTTCATCATGATACCGCTTATAATCAAATGGATGTTTCAGCGCAATATCCGTTGCAGCAATCAGTTTGGGGTGATTTTCCGGATTGTTATACAGAATCCTTGGACGGTAATGTTTAAGGATTGATTTAATCTCCTCGCAGGAACTGGTATGGATAATTGCATTGGTTTTATCTTTTGCAAGCCTCTTAACAACAGAATAATTGGAAAGGTCAAAGGATGAAACAAGAAGAAAAGGAGTGATCTTCTGGTTGTAAAGGTACCCGATGAGTCGTTTCTTGAATGCTATTTCCTGTTCAAACTCTTTTAAATCCGAAGGAGATGTCACTACCTCGGCAAACGCGATATTGTTATCCGAATCAACCAGCAGCATATCAAATTCCGCAAGATCCTGTCCGTTGCCCCGGATCGTGATGTCGCCATGTTTTGAATAAAAAAGACCGTTCTGTCCGAGTTTAACATCTTCCCGTCTCCTGGGGGCATCTGCACCTTTCCGGGCAAGGTATTTAATACTGCCTGATTTTTTTGAGATATCCAAAAACATCTCATAGATAATTGCTTCAAACCACCTGCCTTCCGCAGTTCGCATCGGTTCGATATCAGGGGAGAAAAGTTTTTTTCGCTCAATCTTGTTCATATGACGCGTGGCATTGAGGGCAATGGTTGCGTTGGGTTTAAAATTTTTAAAATTTGCTGAAAGCCACGGGATCATAATTGCAGTATAGATTTTCAGCCCCCATTGTAAATAACAATCTGCTTTTTGTTTCATTTTTAAATAAACATTATCCTGATAATAAACTATATATAGCATAGAAAGATATTTCCTTCGTATACCTTGCTGAGAAAATATGCACATGGCAAGGGAGAGAAAATCGAGGGGGTCTTTGAGAAATGCCAACTGCAAAGAAAATGACCGGCTTGGCTCCGCTGCCACACTACATAATGCCGGATGAATCGGAACCTGGATACGAGCTTATCTTAGAACAGGTGCAGGACTATCGCAAATCACTGATTGGCTCGTCATATTACTATATCAGAGCGGGTGAAGAGTGTAACTATCTGTGCAGGATTGTGCACGGTGGTGGCAAGGTATTTTTCCATGAAATGGTGGATCACCACAAACATGGGATCAGTGATGAGGATATCGAGGAATCAGTGAAAAAGGATACCGGGACATTCACTTTACCGGGACTTTTCCCTATTTCACCACATATTGAACAGAAGTTGCGTATTTTGTATGATATTTAATTCATTTTTTAAAAAGAATGCATGAGATTTGCGTCAGATTATGACAATAGAAGGAGGTGTATGAATAATGGTGTTACAGTATGATCCACAAAACAAACCTGTCATGAAAGCCGCAAAGATGGCTCTGGAGACAGGCAATGCCAACTATGTTCTTATCTGGGTTCCGGAAGAATCGGAGAATACACTGAAAAATCTCATAGAAAAAACATGCTGTGAACGCAGCTCCAAAAAGAATGTGCAGAACCGTGCTATTGACTGGTATTTCGCGATAGTGAACCGGCTCTACTACGCTAATGGATGGCCGCATTGTCTCGGCACGAAATCCGAAAGATCTGATGAGAAACCGATTGTTCTTATGGTGGAAAGAGCGATTGAGACCGGCAACGTCGAGGAAATAATCGGTGTTATCCCAGATACCCTTGCTGGAGATGTAAGGCAACGTTTTCACAATGTCATGGACAAGAGGAACTATAGTATAGATAATATTGCAGCTGGTCGTGTCTACGTTTCATCTTTCATCGACTTAATTGTATACCTGAATAACCTCAATACAAGCATTCCCGATGAAGAAGGTTGCGCGTAGTATTAAAAAATGATTAAAGATTGTATATTGTTTCTCCAATCTTCAGGTTTCCATGTCACCTGTGCGGATCCTGATTGACTTTTCTATAGGCATGATGAATATTTTGCCATCTCCGATTTTTCCCGTTCGGGCTGCTTCGGTAATTGTTACAACCAGGTTATCAACATCAGAATCCCTGACAACAATTTCCAGCTGAATTTTTGGCAGGAAATCAACGGTCATCAGACCGCCGCGGTACTGGAGGGTTATCCCTTTCTGTTCGCCTCTTCCTTTTACCTCAGTGATTGTCATTCCGATGAATCCTTTGTCTTCAAGGGCTTTCTTCACGAATTCAAAACGTTCAGGTTTGATAATAGCTTTTACCATTTTCATGATTATCCCTCCTGATTAATACCGCTCTCCATGCTGGGAGATGTCAAGGCCGACATATTCTTCTTCCTCAGTAACCCGCAGACCGATAGTTTTGTCAATGATCACTGCAAGGACGAATGTTACCACAAATGCGTAGATAAGCGCTGCGAATGCTCCGGTTGCATTTGCAATGAACTGGTGAACGTTACCCTCAAGCAGGCCGGAAGCACCATTCACCGCGGCTACAGCAAAGATACCGGTTGCCAGCGCTCCCCACAATCCTCCTATGCCATGAATTGCCCATGCATCCAGACTTTCGTCAAGACCTTTCCTGATACGGAAGAGTAGCATTCCATAACAGACAGCGCCACCAATTGCGCCAATCACCAGGGCTGCCATGGGAGTCACATACCCGGCGCCGGGTGTGATAGCAACGAGCCCGGCCACTGCTCCGCTGACAAACCCGAGAGAACTCGGTTTTCCGTGAAGCCAGCTTATCAGAAGCCATGCCATTGCTCCTGCTGCCGCTGCGGTGTTTGTTGTTACAAATGCCTGGGCTGCAAGACCATTTGCCCCGAGTGCACTGCCCGCGTTAAATCCAAACCACCCGAACCAGAGGAGTGCGGCACCAAGAATGGTCAATGGGATATTATGGGGCTCCATTGCGTACTTGCCAAATCCTACACGTTTTCCGATCACCAGCGCAAGTGCAAGTGCTGCAAACCCGGAACTGATATGTACAACCGTTCCTCCTGCGAAATCGAGTGCACCGAACTGGGCTGCCCAGCCGCCACCCCATACCCAGTGAGCAAGCGGATCATAGACAATCGTGGTCCAGACAAGTGCAAAAACGAGGTACGCACTGAACTTGATACGTTCTGCAAACCCGGACGTCACGATTGCCATCGTTACCGTAGCAAAAACGAGCTGGAATACCATGTACAGCAGCCCGGGTATTGCTGTGCTATAGGGTCCGGGATCCATTCCCACGTTATTCAGGCCAAGATAGTGCAGGTTGCCAATAAACCCGCCAACATCGGGACCGAATGCGAGAGAGTACCCAAATAAGACCCATTGGATACTTACCAGTGCGAAGGCGACGAACGACAGGGTAATCATCGATATGAAATTTTTCCTGCGTACCAGTCCGCCGTAGAAGAATCCCACTCCCGGCGTCATGATCATGACAAGCGCCGTTGAAGCGAGGATCCATGCTGTTGCTCCAGAATCTATTGCCATTTTTTCACCTCATTTAGTCAGATATGCATTGAGAATCACGATGCATTTTGACTTTTTGGATCAGAATGCTTTTTCCTTAAATTCAAATCACTCGCCAGAGGACCATCTCCAGGCACCAATGCCGGATGAAAAGTCCGGGGAATCGAAACCTGGTTTGTGGTATTCAACTGGTTAATTTTGGACATCATTGATTTTGTTAGTAATATTTTGTTGGAAGGAACTTGCATTCCTATATTTAAAAATTTAACTATTAATTCGATATTCTATTCATATGTATTTCAGATGGTAATCGATTAAAATTTTAGGGAAAAAATTTCATAGGAAAAATCTCATGCGCGTTCACTATGCAGGCAGATATCCAGACGCACATACTCTT
>CAYWHL010000149.1:0-5507 GCA_964457995.1 uncultured Methanoregula sp.
CCACTTCCTATTCAGAGAAATTCACAAAAGAAAGGTCTGCTGACTTCAACAATCATAAAATGTATCATTCCTGAAAATGTTGAGGAGTTAACTACTGAACAATTTTTACAAATTCGTGATGAGTATTCTGACGTCCGCGAATCAATTCATGATATGTCAATGAATTTGGCAGAAAAAAATAATTTTGAAGAAATCCACGATAACAAAATATTGCAGAAAGAAATAGCTGATATCTCAAAAAATTTTTCAAAACAGGTAGTCGCACTGAAAAGATCTGTTTCTCCATATATAGTGAAAACATTCGTACCGATATTCTTTGGTGCTACAGGTATAATTTGTAGTGATTGTTTAAACGAGCCGATACGCACCGGCGGGAGACTGGCGTCGATTGCCCTATCTCCAATCATCACTGATCTTGTAACAATTCCCGAGCCTGAAAAAGTTAAATTTCAAAGGAGAATCAGTTCACTCCAAAATGAAATCAGATGGCAATCCGATTTGAGACGATTATTAAAAAGCGGATGGTATTGATGGTCATTTAACAAATGTGAGATGATCTCATGCACGCCGGCCGCAGCTGCCTAGTTTGCTTCCCACTGCTGGCGGAGAAAGGATTTTATCGCAAAATCGGCATCACGCTATATAATCACCGATATGGATGCTGACCCAACCAATTTATTTTGAAATTACGTTATTTTCTTCACTCCTTCGATTAATTTCCTCACTTCACTTTTTTCAATTTCTTCCGGATGACTACACTTATTCCTGATACTCGCAAGATACTGAATATTTTTCATTTGGGTTATCTCTATCTTGCCATTATGACGCAATTTTTGAACTAATGGTTCGATTGTATCCTTTTTCTCATAATCAATCTGGTACTTATCGCAGAGTATTTTCAAATGTTTCTCTAAGGCAACACCAGCCAAAACACCTGCGCATCTGTGATGATTTTCGTCAAATAAAGATTCAGCCTCCTCAATCTCACTCTCAATAAAATCTGCGGATATTATCTCTCGTAAATTCATCTCTTTGATTCTCGCCATACCCGGAATTGATAGTAAGATACTCCTTTGAATTTCCAATTTATCAATAAAGCGATACATAATTTCCAAATTTTCATTGGTAGATTGGACTTTTCGTAAGAGGAGATAATCCATAATTCCATCATCTCCCCCAAGTCGATCGCCCTCATAACAAGATTCGAATTCTTGTTGTTTTTCAGGAAGGAATTCTCTTATAAAATGCAATCCCGCGGAATAGAATTTTTGATAGAGACGAAGTGCTTCGCGTTGAACTGATTTAAGATCTGGATGGATTGTCTTTTCCCATTCAAAATAAATGAGTCCCATGCCGATTCCATCGGGATCTGGAACTTGTATCAATTCTGCTTCGTCTAACAATTGAGATCCGAGGTTCTCAATTTCATGAGCCATTTTTTCCAATTCATTTATTTCTCTTTTAATAAGATCAATATCAGTCATAGCCGATCCCATACCTCCAACACCAACTTTTATTGTTTGCAAATTTATGTGAAGAGAACCTGATCTGCCATAGTAAAGCCTACTTATTTAACAGTATTTCTCCATTCGCCTTTGCAAGTACTGTGAATAACTCCTCAAGGAATTTTCGTGTATGTGGATCTGAAAGAGATACTTGTGTAATTATTTGGTTATTGATAGTGAATTGAGAAAATGTGAGGTGTTCTAATCGGTTATTACCGCCGTTAATAACAGTTCTGTTTAATTCGTCATGTATCCGTTGACTTGTTTTTTGGGTCGGCCCGGGTTTCAAATATTGTCGAATTCTCCGTGGAGCGAGACGATCTGTCTGACCAATATAATATCGAATGGTTCCATCTGATTTTACAAGGACCCAGCGATAAACAGTTGAAGATTTGTAATTAGATTTCATATAATCGGTTATCTCATTGGGAAAAGAATAGGGGACATTTTCAATGGAATGTACAGGATTCCATTTGAACGAGATCGGAGTGAGTATCAGAGTATTCAACACGGATTCTGATAAATCTCGGCTATCACTTTCATTCATATTCCCTTCTCCATCCTGTCCCACGCTTCCAGCACCAACCTTCTCGTCCGGTACTCCCCGTACTTTTTAATCTCCTTCTCCTTCAGCACCCGGAACATCTCACTAGGGAAATTTGGTCCATGTCCATCAGAAGGATATAGTTTTTCGTCAACCGTTTCTTCAATTTACCATCCCTTTCTCAACGTCTCCAGCATCTCAATTTTGTCAAGAACAACACTGCATTCTTCCCAAGGGATATCTCCAAGCGGGCGTTCATATTTCAATTCAAACGGATGTTTCGGTGGAAGGGCGTTGATAGTCTTTTTTGCATCATCAATATTGTTCTGAGCAACCTGAACCCAGACATCTTCGAGAACATCTGGGATTTGCCCGAATATTGTATTGATATTCTGGAGCCGATCTGAAAGCAGATCATGAACCCTGTCCTCGACCGAACCGCTGTATCTGATGTTGAAGATCCAGATATCATCATAGACCTGACCGATCCGCTGAATCCGTCCCTTCCGCTGCTCAAGCCGAGTCGGGTTCCATGGCAGGTCAAGATTGATGAGGGTGCCGAGACTCTGGAGGTTGATACCTTCACTTGCGGCATCAGTGCCAATGAGAAGACGGATCTGACGTTTCTTCACCATTGATTTAATCAGTTCGCGGGGCATCCGCTGGTACATGCCGCGATGATAGGTACCGGACCGGTTCCCCCCAGCGTAAATTCCGATCAATTCGTCAGGCATCTCAGCTGAAAGTTTCTTTGCGAGGAATTCAACCGAGTCATAATATTGCGAAAAGACGATGCAGCCGCGATCCAGCCACCGTTTCTCCAATAGGATCTCTTTTACCTTGGAAACTTTCGGGTCTTCGTTCTCATGGTCGGAGAGGATCTGGTAGAATCGAGTAAGGTGCCTGCGTTCCTCATCAGTCATCTCGCGGAAGAGGGGGCTTGTGTAGATCTCCGGCTCATCATCGTCATCCTCCTCATTTACCTGTTCTGCGGGAACCATTCCGAGCATTTTTTCTGCGGTTCTTCGTCCCGCATAGAGTGTACTCCCGACTCTTCTGAGAAGGAGGGTTTTTAAAAATCCTGTTGCTTTTGCTCTCTGAGAAAGAGCAGTACAGAAATCCTCAGCTTCATGGTATGCATCCTGGAGGTAGACATTCAGCGAAAGAGCATCAACAGCCTGCTCGCCATAGAGTTTCACCTTTACTGGCTTTAGGTAGGACTCACCGGTCTCCGGATTTTTTGTCTCTTCGAGATATTTTCTTGTCCTTCTGATGATATTGCGTATGAATGGGTTGTGTTTCTGCATGAAGTTCCGGGAGATCCTTCTGACCCGGTCCTTGCCGGATGGCGACAGCTGTTCCCAGCTTTCATATCCTTTCGTCCAGGCATCGTCATCGCCGAGCTTCAATTCATACCGTATGATCTGGAAGTCGGGTCCTTCATCTTTAGGCGGGAGAGGATTCCGGATCCAAGCCCACCGTTCCAGATCCTCTTCAGGCATTGGATTGTGCTCGGAATCCCGAATCATCGCAATTGATAGCAACGGTTCTCGCCGCCAGTGGCTGTCCTGAATCCCCAGGACTGTTTCATTCTGCCCGCCTCCAATAATAGAGAGGAGATCGTACGCTTCTATGGGATGCATCTGGACGGGCGTTGCGGTTGCGAGCAGGAGGCTCTTTGTCCGTCCCGCCATCTGGAGCAGGAACGCGAAGAGATGGTTTGGTTCCGGTTTTTCCTCTCGTTCGACTCTTGAGAGATTGGCCCTCCGGGCACGATGTGCCTCATCGACTATGACACAGTCATAGGAGAGATCCAGCAGGAACTGGCAGAAACTGGAAGAATGATCATCAAATAGTCGGGTGATCAATCCCTGTGATATGATCCCAATTCTCCGCGGGCAGTGCTTGATCCCTTCCTCCCCCATCACCGGATATTCGATCCCCTGCTCATCGATCCACTGTTTCCCGTTCCAGACCGCGGAAGGAACATTGAGGAGCTCCCGCAGTTCATCCTGCCATTGAATCAGGAGTGTTTTGGGGACAAGGATGAGGATGGGTTTTGTGCCAGTAAGAGCGATTAGGGTTGCGGTTGTCGCGAGCTGGATTGTTTTCCCCAAGCCGACCTCGTCAGCAAGAATTAACCTGGCGCCGGCTCGGGTCTGGTGGGCCCCAAATGCAACGTTGATAAAATATTTCTGGTGCTCCATGAGCCCGAGCTGGTTGCGGTAGACCGGCGTCTCAACCACAGTTGCAGCGGGATCTGCCGTCTTTTTCCAGTCTTCAACGGAGGGGATGACCGTCCGCTTTGCTAGCCGGTCTATATCGCTTACGATGAAATCCGCGATATTATAGGCGTCCTTATGGTTCCAGAGAAAATCAAATTCGTCCTGCACCCATGCCACGGCTTCTGGCGAATCGTCTTCCCAGATGATCTCGTAATTGAGGAGCCAGCCGCTCACGCTCTCGTTTGCGCTCCCGATGAATGCGGTCTTTGATCCGTCTTTTTTAGTGATGACCCCGGCTTTGCCATGGATGAGCCCGAACGCAGAGTCCGGAAGAACACGGATCTGGATCTTTCCTTCTTGAGGAACCGGGAGAGGCGCTCGAAGCGATCCTTTGAACCGGGCCCGAGTGATTCCGGCCCGGAGGCGCACCATTCCTGCCGCTGGGCTGCCATCGCTGCGGAAGCGGTGACAACATCCCGCTCATCGAGCTGCGAATTACAGACAATCCGGACCGTCCCGTTGATCTTCTCAATCTGTTCACCTGCGACTTCAAGGATTGAGGAGCTGAAGTAGCCGGCGACCCGGTCATACCCACGGGCACCATCAAGGCGGTCGGCGAGGAAGGACTTCCCCAGCCTTGTTTTCCGGGACGAGAAGCGTTGGATCATAAGGCATCAGACATGGTCCTGTTCAATAGCGCCGGCGAGCAGGAAAGCGTTGTGGGCATCCTGTTTCCAGTGGGCGGTCGGTGCTGCGTGTTCAAGAAGGGCAAGATACTTCAGAATTTCGATGATGTCCCTTCTCCTGTCCCAATAGAGCCCAGTTAATTCGGAGCGGAGGTAGATCCTTCCGGCATCGGTTGACTCGGTCTGAACAGTCTGCCGTACTGCAAAGAGAACCTTTCGGAGGAGTGTCCCGCTGAATCCTTCGCCCCCGAGATCCCCGGATTTAAATTCGCTCGCGGTCTTCAGCCGGGTCTCGTTTGCCTTTGATGAGAACAGGAACGGGCGATATTCACGGATGCCGAATCCCCGGGCGAGCTCCTGGTAGGCGCCGGTGCGGAATTCACCGTGGCTTTCCATTTCGAGCCCTTTAAGATAGAACTTTTCATCAGCAACAAGTTGTCGCCAGAGATACGAGTCAATCCCTCTGGGAACAAGGTGGTTGCAGGCGATTTTCACTGCTTCCTGGATGACTTTTTCGAGATCGCTTACTTCGCCTTTCGTTCGGGTG
>CAYWHL010000150.1:0-5487 GCA_964457995.1 uncultured Methanoregula sp.
AGTCTCGCCTCTACTGTACCTGGATTCCAGGACAATATTGTGTACTGGAAGTGGAATTTTGGAGACGGAACAACCCAAACGATCAATTATCCTGTTAATCCGAATGTTTCTCATACATTCATAGGTACAGCCTTATCGCATATTGTATGGTTGACCGTGACGACTGCTCACGGATGCACCGATTCCATCTCCCATGTTGTTAACAGCATCCCGTCTCCCTTAGCGGCGTTCTCTTACCCGCCATTGCCTTGTGAGCAAAACCTGGTTCCGTTCACCGATCTGACGCAGCCAAACGGGGGAGGGACGATTGTGCAGTGGCAGTGGAACTTTGATGATCCGCCTTCAGGGGGGAATAATTTTTCCAATGCCCAGAACCCGCAACATAGTTTTACCAGCCCGGGAACATTCAATGTGCAATTGATTGTCACCAATGCCAATGGATGTAAAGATACTGTGGTCAATGCCGTGACGGTCAATGCGAGACCGATAGCCAATTTCTCCGCCGATACGGCGTGCCTAGGGTTTGTGACCCATTTCACCGATCTTTCATCCACTACCTCCGGAACGATTGTTACCCGCTTCTGGCAGTTTGGTGACGGACAAACCGGAACCGGCGCCAACCCCACCCACCTCTATGTGAATCCGGCGGTATATTCGGTTATCCTGACGGTGACGACATCAAATGGTTGTACCAAAGATACCACGAAACAGGTCGTTGTATACCCCGCTCTGACAGCGGCTTTCAGCTATGTCTCTGCTGCCTGTGCCGGAGACTCGATCCTGTTTACAGACCAGTCCAACTCCCCACATGGATACATCACGGACTGGATCTGGGATTTCGGGGACGGAACCCCTACAGTTCCCATAGCTTACCCTGCGAACCCGAATGTCTTCCATGCTTATGCCACCGGAGGCACGTACATTGTGACCCTGGTAGTAATCAACAGCGACGGGTGTACGGCACAGAAAGAAAATTCGGCAAATATCACTTACGCTCCGTTGGCTAACTTCTCCTTCGGAACTGGCGGATGTGTGCATGTCGGACTGCCATTTACCGATCTTTCTCAACAGAACGGCGGTGGTTCTATCATCACCTGGAGCTGGAATTTCGGAGACCCGGCGTCAGGGGTCAATAACACCTCGGTCTTGCAAAATCCCTCTCATGCCTTCTCCTCGGGCGGAACTTTCACCGTGAACCTGATCGTAACCAACGTGGAGGGATGCATCGATTCCATTTCACAGGATATCACGATCAACGATGCCCCAACGGCTCAATATTCTGCGGATACGGCCTGTTTCAGCATGCCGACCTCCTTTACAGATGCTTCCACCACCGGTACAGGAACCATTATCGGATGGTTGTGGAACTTCGGGGATCCTGCTTCGGGTGCGAACAATACCTCAACCCTGCAGAACCCGACCCACATCTTTACCAATATCGCCACCTACCCTGTCCAACTGACCGCCACTAATTCTGACGGATGTACTGACGATACGACCATGATGATTACGGTGAATCCAAGACCGGTCGCAATGTATCAGTTTTCGGCTGCCTGCGAGGGAAGCGAGACAGTGTTTACCGATCTTTCCATCGCTCCGGGAAGCACCATCACCTCCTGGTTCTGGGATTTCGGTGACGGAGTGGGGACATCGACCATTCAGAATCCTATCTATACCTATGCCGCATCAGGCACCTACAATGTACTGTTGCGGGTCACCAACATGCAAAACTGTGAAGACTCGGTGATCCAACCGGTTACCGTGAGAGCAAATCCCACGGCAGATTATTCCTTTATCAACTTCTTCTGTCCTGCCGGTCAAGTGAACTTCCAGGATGAATCCTTCGGTGCTGGTTCGACCATCACCGAACGGTACTGGATCTTTGAACCCGGCTACACATCGATCGCGGTCAATCCGGTCCACATTTTCACGGTTAAAGATACCACCTACGCGGTAACCCTGATTGTGACCGACAATTTTGGGTGTAAGGATACCATCATCGACAGTGTGTATGTGAAACCCGGATTCGAGTTTGCCTTCACGGCCGATACGGCGTGCCACGGATTAGTCACACATTTCCACGCAATAAATCTGGCCCCGGGCGACTCCCTCTATTCCGTGAAATGGAATTTCGGGGATCCGACATCCGGGCCAAGCAATATATCCTATCTCTACAATCCAACCCATGCCTACACGGCTCCGGCGACCTATGTTGTCAAACTGGAAGCCTGGAACAGCGATAATTGTGTCGACAGTGTCTACCAGGAGGTGAGGGTTGATGCCTTGCCTGGTCCTGCGTTCTCCTTCGTTTCCGAACCTTGTGACAACATCATCGATTTCTCAGACCATAGTATTCCTGGGGCAAGTTCCATTGCAAGCTGGGAATGGCATTTCGGAGACGGGACCTCACCAGAGGTAATTCCGGCGCCGGGACCCGGGAATACTTCTCACCTCTATACCGAACTGGGCACCTATCAGGTGACGCTGGTCATCACCAATTCGAACGATTGTATCGATTCCATCACGGAGACAGTGGAACGCTATCCGTGCATCAATGCCATCTTTATTTCAGACACCTTGCTATGTGCCAGAAATCCGATTTTATTTGCCGACAGTTCATTCCCGGTGGACAAGATCAACCAGTGGTACTGGACATTCGGTGACGGCATCGACACGACCTATACTATCTATGCTGAAACGGTCTCCCATGAGTTCCAGATGTACGGGGATTACCTTGTCAAACTGACGATCAACGCCACCGTCAACGGGATTGCATTTACCGACAGCACGTTGCGCCTAGTGCGTATACGGCCCACCCCAGATCCATATTTCTCCAACACCTCCATCTGTTTCAACCAGACCACCCTCTTCAACGATACATCGAACACCTACGGATCACCGAATACTTCGTGGTACTGGAACTTCGGAGAATCCGTCTCCGGAACGTGCGATACGTCGACACAGGAAACTCCCAGTCACAAGTACTTGAATCCGGGGAGCTATGATGTCCAGATGATCGTTTCGAACCAGTGGGGATGCACCGACTCCATCACAAAATCGACCCGGGTATTCGCCATTCCCGAAGCACAGTTTGACAACACTACGGCTTGTTTGGGAGATCCCACCTACTTTACTGATATAACCGTGGAGGCTGATACGGCCATTGGTTACTGGAGGTGGAATTTCGGGGTGCCAGAAATCAATAAGGATACCTCGAACCTGCCGAATCCTGAATATATCTATGACTCCATCGGCACCTATAAAGTACATTTGATAGTAAGAGATCTGAACGGTTGCTGGGATACGGTCGACTCAACCGTAGTGGTCAACATTACTCCGCTAAGTGCATTCAGGATTGGGGAGTTTAAAGATGGTATTCCAGGTCAAATTCAATTACAGAATCTTTCCATCGGTGCAATAGCCTATTTATGGGATTTTGGAACCGGAAAGACCTCTACTGAGGAGAATCCATTATTTGCTTATACTGTGGATGGAACCTTCAATATTAAATTGATAACTTATAACATTTACGGATGTACTGATACGACATCTTATAATTATGAACTCCTTTTCAAAGGACTTTATATACCTAATGCATTTGCACCAACCAATTCAAATGAAAGTGTACGCTTATTCAAGCCGGTTGGGATTAATTTAAAAGATTTTCATATTCAGGTATTCGGTACAGGAGGACATCTGTTGTGGGAATCTTCCAAACTTGATTCACAAGGTCGTCCTGAAGAGGGTTGGGATGGTATCTATGATGGCAAAATGATGCCGCAAGGAAATTATATGTGGAAGGTCTCTGCCACTTTTATCGACAATTCATCCTGGAAGGGGTCCGATATCGGAAAGGGAGATTATGGAACCATGGGGACTGTGGTGTTGATCAGATGAGGCAGATACTATTTCTATTGGAATACAACTCTACAAAGCCTCAGTCTGGTTCATAAAACAGAAAGGGATAATGAGAACTCAAGTGTTTTCCAATTTTTGTTGCCCAATCTTATATTCTTTATCTCCAACCGAAATAGTATATTCCCAATCTCTACGATCTATTTCTTTATCTGAAGTTATCAGATTTTCGAGAGTTTTAAAGATTTCCGCTTCTCTGTCGATCTCATTCTTCCTTAAAAGTTCTTTCTCTTTGATAGATTTAAAATTTAAGAGGATAATGTATAGGACGCATATAAATATTGCAAGAATTACAATAAGAGTCAAGACAAACCCATATGTTGCAAATAGTTTCATTACACTAGTGACATGATGATGTAAATACACTAAATTGTCCATAGCTTCAAAATTATATTGGTTCGGCAATATTTCTTCGGTCGAAAATCATTTGTAAGAAAACACCTATGAATAAAGCAAGTATAGTATTAATAACCAGCATACCCGGAAAGATTCTGATAGGATCCAGGAAAGGGAGTAGTGTCGAAGGTTTATAAACCAGGCTATTTTCATTATTTCCATCAGTCTTTAATGATTCCAGGTAAATAAAAAGATTATCGTTTAATGGCATCAGTGTTTTATTATCAATTAATCTTTTTAATGTGTCAGGATGGATATTGCTTAAATCCGGATAATCATGGTTTTTATCTCCAATAACACTTTGAAAATAGCTTGGCAGATAATCACTTCTTACTAACATCCTTTCAGAAGTGAATGAGATGGCTATAATTCCAATCACATTGGAATAAAAAATCCCAAATGCCATTAAAACTATCGTTCTGGTAAAAACATTTCCAGGTGTGAGCCGAGGCTTGATCTTTTGTATTTCAAGCATGACGAAAATGCTGATAAAGAAAAGTAAAATAAATGCAACGATTAACGCCTCACGGATTTCAAAATCAAAAACCGATTTCCAGATCTCTTCAGCTGTAAGAAGGATGATCCAACCACTAAAGATGGCCATCAGGAGCTTAGGCATAAAAAAACCAATAATCCTACCTGAGACCCGGTTGTGGCGATATTTTATTTGTGTTATCGTCCAAATAATTCCTCTGTTGTATTTTTCTCTTATATAGGTGGCAATTCCCAATAACAGGGACTTTGCTAAAGAGATTAAAAAAATTCCTGAGAAAATAAGAAACCCAGAAACTACTGCAATTAACAAGATATCATTTATCCGGGTTTGCCACTGATTTTTAAATAAGATTGCGAATTCAATCAATGTAAATGACATGATCCCCATGATCAGAATCTTTATCAGCAATGTAGCAATGGGACTGTAAAGCTTAAAGGCGCTTGAAATATTGTATCTGTTCAGGTACCAACGGGCCGCCTGATCCAGCTTCTCACTTTCCCTGGAGTAAAAATTAGCATAATCATGAGATACATAAGCGTTCAATTCATACAATTTACGTATTAATTCGACTTCATCCCAATGGGGCATTTTATACTGGATAAAATTTAAAAAGAAGGACTTTACTTTTTGTCGTATCGATTTGCCTTAGCGTTTGCTTATCCCATATACCAATTCATATT
>CAYWHL010000151.1:0-5483 GCA_964457995.1 uncultured Methanoregula sp.
TCATTGTTGTCAAATATATGATGAAAGGGGACACATCCAAAAAGGTCTAATTTTTCCGATTTTTATTACTGCATTTTTGCAGTGTATCTGATTCAATATCAGGGGTAAATGTTCCCGGTTCAACGTTATATCGGAACGTGAAAGACCCGGACCCGTCATGGGCCGGGAGAAGTAGTGAGGGTATATTTCTGGGTTCGACGAGGCACCGCCATACGCCACTGACGATTTTAAAAGTTACCTTAATATGGGTCAACATGTGTAAAGTAAAATTTATAACAGCCAAAAGGTGAAAAAATGAAGAAAGGTTTTGTAGCAGATATTGAAGAAGAAACGACAAAGAACACGGATTTCCGCAGGGTACTGTATACAGGAAAATACAGCCAGCTCGTTTTGATGTGCCTCAAACCAGGAGAGGAAATTGGCGAGGAGACCCATGATGATGTTGATCAGTTTTTCCGGTTTGAAGAAGGAAAAGGGGTCGTCGTGATTGATGGGGTTAAACACTCCGTGAAGGACGGCAGTGGTGTCATAGTTCCCAGCGGTGCGAAGCACAACGTAATGAACACATCAAAGACTTCGAACCTCAAACTGTACACGATCTACTCTCCGCCCGAGCACCAGGATAAAGTTGTGCGCAAGACACGGCAGGAAGCACTGGCCAAAGAAGAGCATTTCAACGGGAAGACGACTGAGTAGATTTCTGCTGAGGTACTCACTATTCCAGACTGCGTTTGCAGGAAGAACATTGAGTCATATTAGTGGGAATCCGGCAGACATGCCTGAATCTGTCAGACCTTCAGGAAAAATATTTTTAGCTACCAGGAGTGATTCTGCATTCAATACGGAGTGTTGCCATGTGGTTTGAACTGCTGATTTTGATTATTGGTGTCGCCTTTGGCTTCCTTCGCCGAGGTAAGGAAGACAAATGGGGTCTCCTTAAGGCGGGGACAATCATCGGTATATTATCTTCGGACTTATCTCGATGTTCACCGGCATCGGCCTTGGCGTCGGTCTTGTTGGCGGCATTGGTATATTTATCGGGATTATTATCCTTGTCATCATCTTCATCGTGGGTGTCTTTATCGGGGATTTCCTTGAAGGTGTCCTGAGAAAGTAACTGGTGTGAGGATGATCCTCACGCATTTTCCTTATTTCAGTAAAAAACGCCAACGAATCTGAATCCAAGAACCAGGGCAAAAAATAGTAAAATAATTCCAAGCAGGAGAATCCACGCGTAATATCCTTTTTGATTATCTGGTGGTTTTTCCTGAAAATGCCCCCATACCAGACCAAAGGCGATAACGAGAACAGCCGCTATCCTTGCTATCGAATGCGGTCCGATATCCCTTTTCTATTGATCTTCTGAGACAGAGTAAAATAAGCCCTATTCGGGCTCCTGTTATCTCCTCAATTCTCACCTGCTCTTTGGGAAAACCCCAAAAAACCGTCTTTTTCAATTCGTATAAGGAATATGCCCAATATTCACTCTGTTTGCTAAAATATGGCAGATTTGCACCTCACCTATTGGCTGATAGAGCTCTTTCATTCGAGATGTATTTCACCCATATTTTATGCTATAAGGCACCTGAAAAGGCTGCCAGAACGCGAATATGAGGCTCGTTTTTTTCCGACGTGAGATTTTTTTTGGGAACATGAAGACTGAGAAAAACAGTGTTCTTCGAAAGAGGTTTTAAAAAACAGGATTTTTGCGGATTGAAGAAGGTGAGCCGGTTGCGGAGCGGGTGCGAACATGGCGAAGTTGTGCCAAGCGGTTTTGCCCTCATGAAACACGGTTTCTAAGTTTTCTGCTGATTATTCTCCCTTGTCCGAAATCATCCTCTTTTTAATGTAAACCTGATTGCCGCGCCCTGCTCCGGGTGACCCTGCACCCGGTCATCTGCCCAGATTCTGCCCCCGTATGCTTCGATAAGCATCTTGGTGATGTGCAGCCCCAGCCCGTAACTGCTGCGCGTGGATGAATTCTGCATAAAACGGTCAAAGATAGTCGGTTTCATTGCATCGGGAATTCCCGGACCGGTATCGGTCACCGATACCTCGACCATCCCGTCAGGCTGCTCTCTGGCGCTTATGGCAATCTCAACTCCTGGTCCGCCAAACCGGATGCTGTTTGAGATAATGTTATGGAAGACCACCTCAAGCTTATCATCGGCCATCACGGTCAGATCGCACCCTTCGTAGGGAATGCTGATATCCCTGTGTTCCTTGATCACACGTTCAACTAAAAATGCAAGATTTGTGCGTTCCTGTACCGGCGGGTTCTTGTAGATTGTTGAGATCGTCTCGATATTGCGGATCACCGCCCGGTTCTTGTCTAAAATCCGTAAGATGCGTTCGGCATAATCTTTTTCTTTCTCACCTCCACGGGTTTTGATCAGCTCCGCATACCCATCCAGCGAATTGATTGCATTGAGTATCTCGTACGTAACGACATCGAGGTAGATGTTAAGGTACATGTTGGCTTTGCGGTTTGCCTCTACCAGCTGTTCGGACTGCAGTGCCAGTGCGTTCTGGCTCACAGACAGTTCCTGCAGCATCCTGTTGAACGACATTTTAAGGGACGCAATCTCATCATCCCCGCTGACCACAAGGTGTTCGGACAGATCACGCTTTCTCCCGACCTTTATTATCGCTGAATCAAGATCCATCAGCGGTTCGATCACGTACCGGCGAAGAAGTAATTCCGTCATAAGCACAAATATGATACCGATGACCAGGAATGCCGCGGTCAGGAAAAAGAGTGTTGACATTGCCTGTGAATAGACATTACGGGGGGAATCAACCTGCAGGAGAAGAATAGTTGAATTTTCCACGTCACGGATGAGCGAGGAAGCGGTAGTGATGGTCTCGTTCTTTGGGTGATTAACCGAGCCTGGAGCATCGGGAACAGATAATCCAAGTATGACCGGATACGCGATACGGTTTGATTCAGTAACGGGAATCAGCCTGACTGGCAGATGTACACGCTGTTCCAGCCGTGCCACCTGTGCATCATTATAGAGACGAACCATAATAAGCGTACCATGGGAGGGTCCTTCTGCACTGCTGGGAAGGATTGGGTGCATAGCGATGAGGATTGGTCCTTCCGGCAGGAGAACAAAACCCCCTCTCAGGTTGTCTTCCGTATCATTGAGGAAAAATTCCGGGTGGCTGGCAAAATAGGTCAGCAGGTTTTCGGGAACCCCGGTTTTTATCTTTTTTTTATCATCGTACCAATCGGCAACAACCGGTTGTCGGGATATATTATAGAAAAAGATCCCATTGATCCCGAGACTTTCGTAGGCAGCCACAGGTTCGATAGAAGAAGCAATATACTTTGGATTTACGTCATCTATGAACAGGTAGGTGTCATCCCGGACTGCCCAGTCCCGAACACTACTCCCCAGTTTTTCTTTTTCAAAATCGATCTGGCTGGTTACACGTCCGATGTTTGTTTCAGCCTCATTCTGCTCCACCTGTGCATAGGATGACAGGATGAAATACTGGGCAAAAATGTTCATCGCAAAGATCATAATAAAAATAGTGGCCCCGAGAATGAGCAGGGTGCGTGTATGTATCTTCACGGTAGTCAAGAGGTAATTTTCGATTGACGATATTAAAATGTATCTATGGATTTATCAATTTTTTACCCGAAATATTTCACCATGTTTATTCCAGGTTTGTACCTTTTTATCTTCGGCATTCTTGTGAAAATAACCGAACATTCTTTTCTCAACAGGCATGATGATTCGTCATTGCCTGAACCCTAAAAAAGATTCCTCAAAAAACAATATAGTGGAATAATTATGTTGATTATAAATAAATATCTATAAATACTATTATAAAATAATAACAAAAATACCCAATAAAACACTGCGATCTTCACGTTTATGCCGTGAATTGCACGATACTACTCGTATGAGGTAATAATTTGATCGGTATTCTGTTCGTTGATGATGACGCCACTCTGCTTGATGTCGGCAAAATTTTTCTCGAGGAGAACGAAGGGTTCTCGGTTCAATGTGCACTCTCGGGAGACGAAGCCATCAAACTGATGGCAGCATTGAAGTATGACGCGGTTGTCTCGGATTACCAGATGCCGGGGATGGACGGGATCACCCTGTTGAAGAAGGTGCGTGCAACCAATAAAACACTCCCGTTCATTCTCTTCACCGGCAAGGGCAGGGAGGAAGTCGCGGTCGAGGCACTCAATGAGGGTGCGGATTTCTACCTCCAGAAAGGTGGGGCAGCCCGGGTGCAGTATGCCGAGCTCTCCCATAAGATCCGTATGGCAGTGGAGCGACGCTCTGCCGAGGCAGCATTAAAAGAGAGCGAGGAGCTCAACAGAAGGCTTGTTGAAAATCTTCCTGACTATGTCGTTGTCTATGGACTTGACGGGAAGATCCTGTACGCGAATCCCTCCTCGGCAGCGGCACTGGGGTATAGTGAAGACGAGCTGATCAGTACACATGTGCTCTCGTATGTTCCAGAAGAACATCGCGATATAGTAACGGCGAAACTGGCATCCCGGCGGAACGGAAAGGATATATCTCTCTATGAGATCGAGATCATCGGAAAGGGTGGGCTCCGGCGACGGGTGATGGTGAAAGGCTCTTCTATCAAGTACCGCGATATCCCGGCTACACTCCTCGTCCTTATTGACGTTACGGAACGCAGTTGTGCGGAGGAAGCACTTCAGGAAAGCGAACGCCGATTGAGATCACTCATTGCGAGTATGAACGACCTTGTCTTTGTTTTAGATGAGGAATTTATTTTCAGGGAATATTACCAGTCCAGAACCGATGAGCTGTTCGCCAAACCTGAACAGTTTATTGGCAGGCATCTTGATGAGGTTGGTTTTCCCGAACCGGCACATGGAATCATGAAAAACGCACTGACGCACACCCTGCAGACCGGAAACCTGGCGAACGCCGAATATTATCTGGATTTTCAAAAAGGACGGTTGTGGTTCGATCTTCATGTTACATCCTTTCAGGGCAGTGATGGAACGCGAACAGGTCTGACCTGTGTTGTACGCGACATTACTGATCGCAAGCGGGCTGAAGAGTCTTTACAGCAGGTTATTAAAAAGCTCACCCTTCTCTCCGGCATCACCCGGCACGAGATCAACAACCAGCTCATAGCCCTTGATGGGTATCTTACCATTCTCGAAAAGAAACTCAGGGAACCCTCACTCAATGAGTATTTCCAGAAGACTACCTTTGCAACCGAACGCATGTCGGATATGATCCGGTTCACCAAAGAATACGAGAAGATTGGTATACATGCCCCCGTCTGGCATGACTGCCGGACACTCGTCGGGACTGCGGGCGACCAAACCCCTCTCGGACAGATCACGCTGAAAAATGATCTTGCGGCCGGTTCTGAAATCTTTGCCGATCCGCTCATATCCTTAGTCGTATACAACCTGATAGACAACGCAGTGAGGTACGGTGGGAAAATTACGACAATCCGGGTCGCTTCTG
>CAYWHL010000152.1:0-5436 GCA_964457995.1 uncultured Methanoregula sp.
CCGGGTATGGACCCGGTACGGGGAGGGGCATGGGCCCCTGTGGACGTGGTATGGCGATGGGAAGAGGATTTGCGCAGGGCGCCGGTCGGCGTTTCGGCAGGGGCCGGGGGTTCTGCTGGAATGCATCTGAACCAGAACCACTGAGCAAAGAAGCACAGAAACAACTCCTCGAAGCAGAGCTTAAACGCATTGAAGCGGAAAAGACTGAAATCCAGAAACGGCTTACTACTCTTGAGTAATGCCGGGAAGACGACGCTGCAGGAGGGTGGGCCAACAGCCTGCCTTCACTGCATTCAAACCTGAAGAAACGAATGGTTCGACTCCTGAAGAGGCGATCCTGTCTATTGATGAATTTGAAGCAGTACGGCTCAAGGATCTAAAAGGGCTCGACCAGAGCGAATGCGCTGAAATGATGGAAATTTCGCAGCCGACATTCCACCGGCTGGTGGTCTCTGCCCGAAGAAAGATTGCCGATGCGCTGACTCACGGCAAGACGATAAAGATCGAGGGCGGGAATTACCGGTTCTGAACCGGGAAACGGTGAGCATTTTTGTCAGGTGAGACTCTTCTTTTAACACATAGGGGGAAAAACTCCCTAAATACTAAAAACGCTTAAAAAACATACCTCAAAAAACATTTCGGTATTGTTTCTAAACTACGCGCTCTGGTTCTTGAAGAACGATACCCCGTATGCCCCCCGCAGGATTGTCCGTATCACCGGAATAACGGGGAATCATATGAACATGGCAATGCATCACTTTCTGGTCTGCCGCGTCTCCAATATTGATAACAATATTGTATCCCGCTGGTTTGAATTTTGCATCCAGGATTTTTTTGCATTCGATAAGCATCTCCGGTAAGGAGGCTTGTTCTTCTGCCGTGGTATCAAAATACCCGGTAAGATGGCGATACGGGATCACCAGCAGGTGCCCGCGGGTGGCCGGAAATGCGTCCCACCGTGCATACCACAATGCATTTTCAAAAATAATCTCGTTCTTTGACGGAGAACAGAAAGGACAGGGAAGAGAATTCACACGTATCAACCAATAAAAAGTTCGTCACGGGTTTTTGCTCTTGGTTTCCAACCGATCACGTTACCGGGGGAGCACCATTCTGCCGGTCCTTTTCCCTATATCCTTCGAGCAGCACTGTAGTGATGTTCTTGACCGGTTTATCGGTATGTTCAGTGATGTGGAATTCACAGAAAGGGCAGGAGCTGATGACAATCTCTGCGCCGCTCTTTTTGATCTCATCGCCCCGCCGGCTGCCGAGCGCTGCTGCCTCTTTTGGGTTCCCGGAGCGGACACCGCCACCTGAACCACAGCAGATCGAGGGCATCTCCACAAGGTCCACGACCTGCCGTATCAGTTCGCGGGGCTGGTCGTAGATACCCTGTCCCCGCAACAGGTGACAGGGATCATGGTAGGTGGCTTTGATGGGGAGATGTGCAGGAGGTTCAAGACCATACTGCGTAAGCAGTTCATTAATATCGATGACCCGAAAAGGAGTCTGGTAATCGTTCTTTAACGTGGTCCCGCATCCGGCGCACATGGTCAGGACCGTATCGATGCCCCGCGACTGGAATGTCTCAATATTCCGCTTCTTGAGCGTTTCGATAAGATCGAGTTGTCCGGTCCTGATGAGGGGTGAGCCGCAGCAGACCTGTTCCTTTGGTATGATCACGCGGATCCCGTTTCTCCGGAGCACTTCCATGGCATCGAGCGCCCCTTGCACCTGGCGGAGGTTGTACATGCACCCGACAAAGAATCCTACGGTTTTCTTCACCGGGCCGTACGGCTCAATAACCTCTCCGACCTTTTCAAGGAATGTTTCCTGGGTTCGGGGAACGCTCCTGCCGGTCGCTTTGACGAGCGCCGCAACCTCCAGGTGCCGGGGCAGCGTGAAGCCCCGTTTGTTGGCCTGCGCCCGGAGTTTCTCGATGGCCTTACCGGGGATTTCGATATTTTTCGGGCACACCTTCCAGCAGGCCTGGCAGGATGTGCAGGTGAACAGCCCGTCCCTGACTGCATCTGCGATCCGGTCAACCTTGTCGCGCGGGTCAAGGGCAAGGCGCATCTCCTGCCGCATCGCGGTGGGACCAAGGAACTTTGTCACGTCCATGGCAGGACAGACCGAGACGCAGGCGAGGCACTCGATGCAGTCCTTTAATGGTTTGATTGCATCGATCTCGGATTTCTTTGGGAGCACCGTATGTTCTTTCGGCTGGAGGAATGCAATGGCCTCAAGTGTGGGGAGGAGATCGACTACGAGATCCTTTTTTACCGGCAGGTTGATGGGCTCGATCATGATACCATCCTTTGCCTCTTCCATGCAGGCAAGGACCGGTTCCCCGTTGACCCGGACTGCACAGCTGCCGCACTGTCCCGAAGCACAGGAATAGCGGAACGAGAGGGATGGATCGAGAGTATCGTGAATTGCGTGGAGCACATGCAGGACGCGGGCACCATCATTGACGTTCACGGTGTAGGTTTCAACGTGTGCTGCCTCATCCTTTGCCGGGTCGAACCTTTTAATCCGGACGGTCAGTTCCTTCATGCTTCTGTTTCCTGCATCACCGCATTATACCCGCCTTCTGACATCTGGGTGCATCCGCCTTTACCCTCAAGAGTCTTTGACACCTCTGCGGTATCCCCGTAGTGAGAAGTTTCTATGGCAGCAGGCCCGCCCGATCCGCCGCTCCCGATAAACAGCACATCGCAGTCCATCACATCATCTGCAAGCATCTTGTTATTCTGTGCGTCGTATAGTCACATAAATAAATAGTACAGCAGAAGCGCAGGGGGACTATGAGATTTTAAGGAAATTTTGCGGGATATCCATTGCCGATGCCCAGACTGAACAGTCATCGTTTCTGCCCAAACGATAAGCAGATGGTATGAATTCTGTGTGGAGTAATATGGAGTAGATCAGAGCTCGTCTCCAGATCTGAATACGCGGTTTTTCCCCAGGATTTAGTCTGCTCCCCCCACCCTCCAACATGATCAGGGCATACATGCGGTTATTGCCTCAATGAGCAGAAGATTTTCATCATGGGTCCGGACTGCAACCCGGATACAGGTAGGCAGTCCAAAGGAGGTGCAATCCCTCACAAGAATCAAATGTTCTGAAATGCACTCACAAAACTTTGTAACATCACGATTGCATTCCACGAGAATAAAATTCACAGAGGACGGATGACAGTAAAATCCCAGCGCTGTGATCTCATGGGAGAGCCACTCGCGTTCCTCACGTATTCGCTCACGCGATACCTCAAGATCGTCCATATGAATGAGCGCCTGCATTGCAAATGCCTCTGCAAAGGCATTCACACTCCAGGGTGGGCGGTAAATTTCGATCTTCTCAATCAGGTCCGGTGCTCCAAAGCCAAAACCAAACCGTATTCCCGGTACAGAGAAACTTTTTGTTAACGAGTGCAGGACAAACAGGTTTGGATCTGAAACATCTGCAAGGCTCTCTTTGGGATCGGAAATGGCGATAAACGCTTCATCGCAAAAGAGCATCCCATCATGCATGTTCATTTCAGAGAGTTTCTGCATCAGGCTCTTCTTATCCTGTAATATGCCGGTCGGATTATTGGGATTGCAGATGAATAAGACATCTGCCATTGAGGGGGTGGCTGCTGGTGCAGCGCCTGCAAGACCGGCAGAGAATGCATATTCACCAAATGTCGGCGATTCGCAAAAAAAATGTTTGTCCTTAGAAAGCGCGACTGAACAAAACGCCCTGATAAGTTCTATCGAACCGTTACCCACACAAATCTCATCTGGCTTTCGGTGAAATACAGCACCTATTCTTTCTTTGAGTTCATGATAGGAATCATCAGGATACGATGCGAGGAATGACGGATTGCAGTGCCATTCAAACTCGGGAGGGAACGGGTTGATACTCGCACTGAAATCCAGCACATTTTTTTTTGTTTTTTCGAGCTGCCGCTTTCCGGTTCCCCCATGAACAACGCGTTTTGGAAATTCAACCGCCATAAAAATCCTTTTTTTTTTAAAATACTTTGTCTGGCAGTCTTAAATGCGTTCTCCAGAATGATTTTAACTGGGTGTGGAATTATTCACTCTTATCCCATAAAACGTATGAATAATTTAATTACGTTCCTTTCGTTTTACCGGTATGATTACGTGAACGATTATGGTTTGATGAGAAGGTTTAACATATTCTGCTCATATGAGTAACAATAAGGAGATCGGTCCATTATTCAGATTCTGAAAGGGTGAGGGGGGTTAACCCGGTTTCTGGTTGATGCCATTGTATTAAAAAAACCGGGTATCATACCTGAACTCAATCATCGCTGGAGGGCTCTGAAATCTTTAAAAGAACAGGGATATAGCGCACGGACAAAAGAATGTGCTGGCAGGTCTCCAAGGAAATGTGAAGCATGATGACTATTGATTGTGCCACCCACGGTTTGACGGCTGCGGATTAATCGTCTGCTGCGGTGAATCAATGCACCTGAAGAGGGATTGAATATGGTAAATAAGAAAACGGAAAAAGAACTCAAAGAACTGGAACAGAAGATTGGAAAAGTGCCCAAATTCTTTAAAGAACTGACCGAAAAAGAACCCCGGATGTATGAACTCGTGATGAAAATGGAAGGGCATGTCTGGGATGACGGCGCCCTGACGCGAAAAACAAAGAAGTTAATTGCTATTGCAATTGCTGCGGCCCTCCGCGATCAGCATGCAGTTCATGCCCAGCTGGCAGGAGCGTCAAAACTTGGCGTTACCAAAGCAGAAGTTGAAGAGGCACTCCGCGTAGCTTTCCTGCTCGCCGGTATGCCTGCGTATGTCTATGGCAAGGCACAGCTTGATGAAGTGATGCCCTGATACGGTTCGGAGTAATGATTATGGAAGAAAATACCTGTATCACATTTCCCGTTATCGGGGAACCGGCACCGAATTTCGAGGCGGAGACCACCCACGGCCCCATGAAACTCTCCGGTCTCAAAGGAAAATGGGTGATCTTATTCTCCCATCCGGCAGATTTCACACCGGTCTGTACTACGGAGTTCATCGCGTTTACCGCTATCCATGAGGAACTCAAGGCGCTCAATGTCCAGCTTGTCGGCCTATCGGTTGACAGTGTCTCGGCACACCTTGCATGGGTGCATGCCGTGAAGGAGAAGATGGGGGTCCAGATCCCGTTCCCGATCATTGCCGACCTGACCATGACGGTCTCCAACAAGTACGGAATGATCCACAAGGGACAGAGCTCGACGGCAGCAGTCCGTACGGTCTTCTTCATCGATGACAAGGGGATCATGCGGGCAATGCTCTATTATCCCCTGCAGAACGGGCGGTACATGCCTGAAATTATTCGCCTGGTAAAAGCACTCCAGACAACAGATAAGTTCAAGGTGGCAACGCCGGCTAACTGGCAACCGGGCGAAAAGGTAGTTGTCCCTGC
>CAYWHL010000153.1:0-5433 GCA_964457995.1 uncultured Methanoregula sp.
CTGCTCAGCAAACTCAACATTCCCAGCCCTGCAAACTGTTCAGCGTATTCTGAGGGGGATGCCCGGGCTATGGCGGCTCAGATCGGGTATCCGGTGCTTGTCAGGCCATCGTATGTTCTCGGTGGAAGGGCGATGGAGATCGTTCATGATGATCTCGAACTCGAGACATATATGGCAGAAGCAGTCCGGGTCAGCAAGAACCATCCGGTGCTTATTGATTCCTACCTCCAGAATGCCATTGAACTTGATGTTGATGCTGTCTGTGATGGTCAGGAAGTCCTGATCGGAGGTATCATGGAGCATATTGAGCAGGCGGGCATTCACTCCGGAGATTCCGCCTGCGTTATACCGACCCAGTCGCTCTCTCTGGAGGCTTTAGATACGATACGGGATTATACAAAAAAGATAGCACTCGGGCTTGGGGTAGTGGGACTTGTCAATCTCCAGCTTGCGGTCAAGGATAACGTGGTATACGTGCTTGAAGCAAATCCGCGTGCAAGCCGCACCGTGCCATTTGTATCAAAGGCAACCGGAATACCTGTTGCCAAAATTGCAGCGAAAGTTATGGTGGGAAAGAAACTGCGCGATCTTGGCTACAAGGAGCGCGTAATAGAACACGTTGCAGTCAAAGAGGTGCTGCTTCCCTTCAGTAAGCTCGCCGGCGTCGATACCATGCTCGGCCCGGAAATGAAAAGCACCGGTGAAGTGATGGGGATAGATTACGACTTCGGGCTTGCGTTTTACAAGGCGTGCATTTCAGCGGATAATGAACTCCCGCTTAAAGGCAATATCTTCATCTCGGTCAATATCGAGCAGAAAAACGAAGTGATCCCGATCGCACGGCAGCTGCGCGATCTCGGGCTCATATTGTACGGAACTGCAGGGACCGTCGATTACCTGTATGAAGCGGGTATTGAAGCGCACCTGGTGAGGAAATTACAGGAAGGCTCCCCTAATGTGCTTGATATGCTGCGGCACGGTGAGATTCGTCTTATCATCAACACACCCCAGGACAAACAGTCCCGGCAGGACCATTACCAGATCATGCGATCGGCAGTGGATTTTGGGATCCCGTATATCACTACGCTTCAGGGAGCGCGTGCGGCAGCACTTGCGATTGATGCAATCAAGCGTAAGAAGGTCACTCTCGAACCACTGAGTCATTATCTGAAGTAACCATGGCATGAAGCCACCGGTTTTTTAAAGTGTTGGTACCCTTTTCCAACATGAATTCGACATCACTGTGCCAGAGAAACGATAGTATTGTACATATTAATTGAATATCCTTATATACCGAAATAACAAAAAAAGATGCATGAAGAAATTATTTGTTGTTCTCGCGATCCTGTTTGTCGGGATTCTTCTCGCGGGCTGTACATCACAGCCTCCAGCACCTGTAGTCACTCCTACACCAACAGCGGTTCCCACGACTGCGCCGCCCATGAAATCCATCGTTGATACGGCAGTAGCAGATGGCCGGTTCACGACTCTCGTTTCAGCCCTCCAGGCAGCAAACCTGACGGAAACGCTCAGTGGTACCCAGGTCTACACGGTCTTTGCACCAACCGATGACGCCTTCAAGAAATTGCCCAACGGCACGGTTGCAACCAAGGACATACTCCTGTACCATGTTATCCCCGGTAAAGTGACGGCTGCTGAAGTAGTCACGCTTACGACAGCAAAAACGGTCCAGGGATCCAACCTGACCATCACCGTCACAAATGGCTCGGTAAAAGTCAACGATGCGAATGTGATCGCTACTGACATCGCAACTACGAACGGTGTTATCCATGTTATCGATACGGTGTTAATACCGCCCGCACCCGAACCAACCGCGACTGCAACCCCCACACCGACACCGACTCCCCAGCCAACAAAAACAATCACATTCACCCGTGATTTGACTATTATGCCCAGCACAACATTATCCATACCGGTCGGTGGCAAAATTATCTGGAAGAACGACGATCCCTTAAAGCCCCACGGTATTGCAGCCGTTGACGCACAGGGAGCAAAATACTTCGGTGGCCTGACAGGTGTTCAAATCTCATTCGATAAGCCGTTCGAGGTTACCTTTGACACGGTAGGCACATTTGAATATAAAACAACCTTCCAGCCTGAAACTACTGGCAGAATCGTTGTCACGAAGTAAAAACCAATAATCGTTCAGGATGATTCAGCCTGAACAACCTTTTTTCCTGTTCTTCCGTACATCAAATCCGGTTCCCTGGTGCGGATAACGACCATGTTCCGGAACTGTTGCGCCTTAAAATATATGCTTTCACCACCAATCTGTATTCCATTACCATCAGAGTGGAGAATCAACCATGGGAAAAGGTACTATTGTTCTTGCATATTCCGGGGGGCTTGATACCTCAATCTGCATTCCGCTTTTAAAGGAACGCTATGATTATGATCGCGTCGTCACCGTTGCTGTCAACGTGGGTCAGCGGGATGAAGAGATCGCCAGTGCAACAAAAAAAGGCAAAAAACTCGCTGACCGGCATTATACGATTGACGCCCGGGAAAAATTTGTAAACCAGTATATCTTCCCGGCAATCAGGGCGAACGGATCCTATGAGGGATACCCGATGGGCACTTCTCTTGCACGTCCCCTCATTGCTGAGGAAGTCGTAAAAGTTGCACGTAAGGAAGGTGCAACGGCTATCGGACATGGGTGTACAGGAAAAGGCAACGATCAGCTCAGGTTTGATGTTATCATTCGCGGTGCAGGGCTTGAGGTTGTTGCACCAATACGCGAACTGAACCTGACCCGGGACTGGGAAATTGAGTATGCAAAAAACCATAAGATTCCCGTAACGGTAAAAAAAGACAAGCCATGGAGCTTGGACGAGAACTGCTGGAGCCGCAGTATTGAAGGAGGGATGCTTGAAGACCCTGCTTATCACCCCCCCGATGAGATCTATCTCTGGACAGTGTCAGCACAAAAAGCTCCTGATGTACCGGAAACAATCACCCTTGAATTCAAAAACGGTATTCCTGTTGCACTGGACGGGAAAAAACTCCCCGGTTACGAATTAATCCAGGATCTGAACAACCGGGCCGGGAAACATGGTATAGGCCGCAATGACATGATAGAAGACCGGATCCTCGGTCTCAAGGCACGGGAGAATTACGAGCACCCCGCTGCAACGGTCATTCTTATGGCACACCGGGATCTGGAAGCGCTTGTGCTTACCCGGCAGGAGCTCGCGTTTAAACGAATGGTTGACGATAAATGGTCGGAACTTGCCTATAAGGGACTTGTCTACGAACCGCTGTACACCGCACTGAATGCATTTATTGACAAAACCCAGGAACGGGTGAATGGCAGGGTAGACCTCGAGCTTTACAAGGGTAATGTAAGGGTACTTGGCAGGAGTTCTCCCGATTCACTCTATTCCGATGATCTTGTGTCATTTGACAGTACGTCCATCGATCAGTGCCATGCGATGGGTGTCTCCCACTATTTCGGGCTGCAGGCGCGACTTGTGCATACCCTGAAAAATAAAAAACATCAGAAAATCCGTCATAAAAAAGAAGGATAATTGTATCGGCTTATAAAAACAAAAAACTGCACGAATAAAAATTTTCCCGGCAACTAAAGCCTGCGGATGCGATCATCCCGGCAGGCAGACTATCATCATCACTGCGTGCGGGGCAAAAGGGGACGGGCTTTTGATCCCCTCTTTTTTGTACAACCGATTTTTTATTATGTATTGCAGGGCATTTACCGTTACTTTTTCATTCTATCTTTTTCCCGGCATGTGGACCTGGTGTACATTCAAATACTTCACTGATGGAAAGAACGAGGAGTCCTTTTGCCGGGTAGTGTGCTCCTTTTTCCTTGATCTGGGCTTTGATCTTCTCATACTCCGGACCGCTGGTCTTTACCGTGACAGTCCCTTTAATCTGGAAACAGCGCCTCTTTTCTGGATCCCAGATATAGAGTGCCATGTGAGGATTTTCCTTGACGTTTGCGAGCGTCTTTACCATATAATTGTCTCCAATCCATATGGTATCGTCCGCAACGAGCTGGACGGTTGCAAGCGGCGCAACATTGGGCATAGCACTCTTTGAGGCTGTAGCAGCGGCAAATACTTTTTGTTTGGCAAATACTTCTTTCATTTCCGGAGTAAGTCTGACCATTTTTCACCTCATTGTATCATACAGGCAAATTGTGCCATAGACCTTCATAGATTCTTTATATGCTTATGTCTTGTGTTGCTGGAAAATTATCCTCGTCATGGATTGAGAGGAAAATAGAAACTTATATGGATTGACAATAAAGAAACGGATACTGATGTGCGCTAATTTTTTTTCCCGCTTTATAAAACAAAAACCGCATATTGTTGAAAGTCCTCCTCCCCCTCAGATTGCACATGGGCCGGGGATGCGGGTCCCCGAATACAAAAACAAACCCTATTTTATTGTTGCCTCTGTAGAAATGGGGAATACTACCACCAAGTGTATCCTGACCGGAGTAAATCTTGAAACCGGGATGTCCTATGTGATACATAAAACAGTGAGCATGAGCAGGGACATTCGCCCTCCAAAACCCGGGGAGACCATATTCGGGGCAACGCTTGACGGGACAGAACTTACCCGGGAAGCAGTCACCGAACTCGTCAGGGACACCCTGCTCCAGTGCCATAAAGATGCCCATCTCGATGTCATAAAAGATCTTGATTTTGTTGTCCGTAGCACAGGTGTAGTTGCCGAGATGGAGTCACCGGACCAGATTGGAGATTTCGTTATTGCGCTTGCAAACGGATGCCTGATAGCAGGTGTCCCTCCCCGGAAGATGACTCCCCCGATGTCTAAGGGTAACCAGTCACAAAAACTCCAGCCGTTCAGCTTTGCCGACAAAGTGGTGTTTGTTGGTGCGGTTGCCGGTGTGATTCCTCCTGTTGGTTCTACTGGTGTCGAAATGGTGGCTAACGAAATGGAAGGAGAGCTTGCAATGGCAGGGATCAAGGAGGGAGCAAAATGGACACCGGTTGATTTTCGTAACCCGTGCATCTCCGTTGATTTCGGAACCACACTTGACGGAAGGATAACAAGTGATGTGCAACGTGACAGCCCAAACCCTTTTGCAAAAACCGTAGGGAATTTCTGCGGGCTGGCCGGTGCGATTCCCGATGCACTTGTCCGGGGAACCGGTCTTGTGCATGAGCGGACAGGAACCGCCCTGGATATTTTCGGTGAACACAGCGTAACCGGGGGACTATTCAGCGGAGGGAACCGTAAGGTCGTGGAGGATTATGTCGAGCGATGCCACAAGCATATCGATATCCGCATCGTGCCGCCGGAACGCGACCGGTTCGGGCGTGTGCCGGTCAATGCACGGCTCGCCAAGGAATCAGGTATCGCCATGATCGGGTGCGACTGCGGAGTGAACAGTAGTGATCTGCATGAATTGATTGCCGTTGG
>CAYWHL010000154.1:0-5415 GCA_964457995.1 uncultured Methanoregula sp.
TCAAAAGAAAATGGCGGCTTCATTCCGAAATGCAGCATAGGCAGGCTTGCGATCAAATAAGGATAAAAATCTGCCATCTTGTTTCATTCCTTAATTGCTTCTTGTAGAATCTGGTTTAATTTCGGCTTAAGATATATGCCGATATATTCTGCCAGGGCCTTGTCGGAAAAATCATAGCAGGATTTTCCGTTGTCAAAACTTATGGTAAAACCTCCTGAAATTTCTTCCGCAGGCTTTAAAATGATCTTTTTCTTCGTCTCTTTCCTGAGTTTGTACAAAAAATTTTTTTCCAGGATTTCCAGGTCCTCTTTATTAAGTAAAACCGTAATGTCACTACTTTCCCCCGTGCTAAAGTTCCTGACCACTTCTGATAAGAGTCTGAATAGTGCCTCCGGGGTCAAAGCCTGCTGGATGTCTGAAACCACAATGCGCCCAAGCATGGCATTAATTTCTTTTCTTAAGGATAGAAGCAGATCCCTTCCCGCCTGAGCAAGCAGGGTTTTTCCTTTTTCGTCTTCACGGCGATTCCTGTCTTTTTCGGCAGCAATCATTTCCTCTGCCTCAAGTCGTGCCTGAGCAAGGATGTCATCGGCTCTTTGCTTTGCCACAGCCTCTATATTTTGAGCCTTTTCCTCCGCGGCCTTGATTCCTTCCTGATTTATTTTTTCGATCAAGTCTCTAATCTCTTCTGCCATATAAAAACCCTTTAAGTATTATGATATATCAGGATGGCATAAAACATTTTTAATCAGTTCAATATCGTTTTTGCCTATTTCCATTGGAAGATCCGATTACTTGGTAGTAGGTGCCCTGCTATTAAATCATTAAGTCCCCGATCTCTGATAGTCGGATTCCGGCCAAATAGCGGAATTTAGACCGCGCGCAGTCATTTTTTCGGAAATAACAGTTCAGTACACCATAACCTTCCTTTTTTTTAGTTCCCATGGGAACAGCAACGGGTCTCAATTGCTTCCCTGATTGCGGCAATATACCCGCCTGCCGGTATTGTCCTTGCTTGCCAGTGCAAGCCCCCAAATACGGCCGAACCGGAAGTTTATTCTGGCATTTTATCCAAGAAAAAGTATTTAATCAGGATTTAAAGATTAAGTTGAGGATTAATGCATGCCTGAGGTGACAAATGACGAACGGGGGAGAAGAATTTTTCAGCTGCACAAGGAGAGAGCGGTCGAGGCGGCAATAGAGAAGATCCGCCATAACCCAGGATCCGGATTATCAGCATTATCACCTCAGGACCTAAACACGCTGAACTACATCATTGGCGAGACGTGGGTCTCGGTGGGAAGACAAATCTGGCAACAGAGTTCCTTTTCACGCTTGACAAGAAAGGATCTGGAGGAGATTATCAGTATCGGAAACGATGTTAAAAGCGAGAAATTGCGGGAGGAGACGGGGATCAATAAAATCTGCAGGATCCTCGTGGGATCTATCTGATGAGGGGAAAAAACAGGATCCCTGACTCTTACAGAATTACATCTTTGCCTCTTATCTGCTTTTTTTTAAAAAAACAACATAATGGGCGGCGATTCTTGTTTTTTGGAGTGCAATGATACTCCCCAAAAACTGTAGATGTGCCTTCAAAGCTGTCATGGTCCCGGCACCTGATGCTTTCCCGTTCTGCCGATTTCACTCCCAGTGGGTTTGATTCACCTGCATGACGGAACAAAAATATCTGCCGTTTATGCCATACCAGTATACTGAGGGATAAAGAGGATACCAAAGAAGCACACCATCAGAATAAGACCGAGAGGGACTCCTCTTCTTGCCCACTCCTTACTCGTGATCTCCAGTTTTCCTGCAGCAATGATATTGGGAATATTTCCCTAGATGAGCATCCCTCCGGCAATCGCTTGTCATATCCAAGGGCGAGCCATAAAGGTTATCAGGTGTGAGGGTAATGAGAAAACTGATCGCGCATTCGTGTGCGGGAGACAGGGGTTTAAAAAAATGCCGGATGTATCGCAGAAAGAAATAGGACGGCGGATGTACCATGTACACCGTGAGAAGAGAGTAGAAGAGGCTATTAAAAAAATCAAACACGGTGTTGGTACTGAATGGAGCTCATTTACCCGTGATAATATTGATATGCTGGGTCATCTGCTGCAATGTACCTGGAACGTAATTGATCAAAAGACCTGGGAAAATTTACCTTTCAGCAGTATGACAAAATATGATGTCATGAAAATCCTTTCATATGGGGAGGGGGTTGGTCCGAAAATGAACCCGGACCAGGCCGCAGTTGCAGAGATAAAAAAAATATTGCTCTCCCTTAAATAAGAATTCTTTTTTAAACAGATCATGCCTTGTCTGCGGAAAGCTGATTAAAATCCGGGGTGTGAACACAAAGATTACGATGTTGCAACAGCCACACATTCCTGAATTGAACCGATCCGGGCAACCGCACCACACATATCCGGCACATACGCAAGCGCCTTGCCGCTGTTCACCATGATTGCCGGGTATCGTTCCATCACCGGTGAGACAACCATACAGGTATCGGCAAATACCCGGGCACCGCTCTTCTCAATAACACTGACCGTCTTTACGTTTTTATCAATTACCCCTTGCGCGGCAAAGACATAGACGGGTTTTGTCACAGTTTTTCCTTTCAGGAGCCTTGCGATCTCGATGAGTTCGTCGGGTGAACAGTGCGGACAACCTATCGCAACTGCATCGACCGGGATCCCGGTAAAGAGCCGGTCAATCTCATCGGGTTCTATTGAAATAACCTCCAGACCGGACAGATTGTATCCAGTCTTCTTCGCCTCCGGAGTGATGTTATCGACATGGTAGATCGCCACCGCCCCGGTAGCAGCCATCGCGGCGCCAAGTGCTTTCAGCTGGTCGTTATCGGGGCTGATGCCCCGGAAGTACGGTATCTTATTGCCTGCCAGTTTCCCGGCATGATACCCGAGCGCACCGTAACGGGCAATACTCCAGTCATTTTCATCCGGTATTACCTCAATAATCAGATGGGGTTTACGGTTTTTTTCAAGATGCAGCCCATAACAAGGAGTTTTTCCAATCAGGGCGGCGGCAAGCGCACCCGGTCCCCCCTCCCGATTTGTCCGTGCCCCAATGACCGAGTTTGCATAGCTGACAGCTGATGATTCCGACCATGCAAGATGATCGCCAAAGGAAGTTTCATGCAGGTAATACGGAGTGCAGGTGCATTCAAGGTTCACACCGAGCCGCTCATATGCTGCGATCACTGCCTGTTGTCGTTCCGCAAATGCTGGTTCGATACCCATCTCTTTCCAGCGTTCGCGCGGCATACCAACAGGATTCAACACCGCCGGGACCACTACACGGGCATCAAGACTCGAAAGCCATGCAAGCCCGTATTCGCCAATTGTTTTGTACGATGCCCCGCTGACCTGTGCACTTCTGATACGGACAAGGCATTCTGCACCAAAGACCTTGCCGAGAGCTACGAGAAGTTCCAGCATCTTTTGCCGGGTCTCACCCTTCTCCCCGGCAAGGATCTTTTCATCATCCGGGTCAAGATACATCCGGTTCACCAGGTCGCACGCGAAAAGTCGTCCTCGCGTCCAAGAACCATTGTCGCATCGACCCCGACTTTCACGTTGGTTCCATCCTCAAGCTGGCAGGGATCGAGCGACGACCCCCGCACACCAGTTATCACCATGACATCCTGGTCACCGCTTACGCGGGTCGCAATCGCATACTCTACGTCAAGGGGATCAGAGGGATCGATATCCTCGTCTACAATAACAACGTGTTTCAGGGATGTGTGAGCGGCAAATGCGGCCATAATCGCATTTTTTGCATCACCCTGCGTGCTCTTTTTGATCTGGATTACTGCGTGAAGGTAGCCGCAACCGCCTTTTGTCAGGATGACATTCTTCACTTCGGTGACACCGGCTACAGCACGATATATCTTTGGCTCATAGGGGGCACCCATCAATATCTTATGTTCGTCCCCGCCAGGCAGGATACCATGATAAATAAAATCCGTTTTCAGGTGCATACCGGTGAACTCAATCACCGGTTGCTGTCGAACGAGATCGTAGGTTCCGGTAATATCTACAAAGGGCCCTTCAGCAGTGACATCACTCCCGATATATCCTTCAAGGACGATCTCGGCATCCGGAACGCGCACACCGTTACTGCACTGACGGACTGCAATTTCACCGCCAAGGAGTTCCGCAGCAAAACCAAGTTCCATACCGGTGGGCACGCGGGTACAGCTTGCAAATGTCACAGCGGGATGTGTACCAATAGTAACCGCAATGGGGAGTTTCTCACCCTTTGCCAATGCTTTTTTCAGCATGACATGCGTGTGCCTGCCCTCAACAAGCCTGGCTGCCACCCGGTGATCGTCCAGTACCTGCATCCGGTGGATTGATGCGTTCTCCACTCCTTCAAATCGCGAGAAGACAATTCCCGAGGTAAGATACTTTCCGGCATCCCGGGGAAAATGATGCATGATGGGAATTGAGGAGAGTGAAGGTTTTTTCATCGTCATCGTGCCGGACGTTCTTACTTTACCTTCAAATTTCGCATCGGCAAGTGTTTTCACCATCTTCTGTTCGTCGATTCCAAGGGCAATGGAGAGAGCGCGTCGGCTTGCTGTGAGGTTCATTACCGCCCGGGTGCCTTCGATTTTATGGAAAAAAAGGAGTTTGTCGGTGCTTCCCGCCATCTTTGGTGCCTGCATGTCAGCTGAAACCAGCCCCTCTACATCTATAACGAGCCCTTGTTCCCGCATTTTTTCTATAAATTCACGCATCGTAACCGCTCCATCGCTTTGCAAGAGTATGTTCCACCCCGAGATGATCGAGCACGCGGGCGACGACCATGTCAACCAGATCATCGATCGTTTTTGGATTGTTGTAGAACCCGGGGCTGGCCGGCATTATCGTCGCCCCGGCATCCTCCGCAGCAAGCATGTTCTTTAAATGGATCTTTGAGAGCGGAGTCTCCCGGGTGACAAGAATACATGTACGGTGCTCCTTCAGGCAGACATCTGCACTCCGTGTGATCAGGTTGTCTGCATATCCCATTGCAATTGCTGCAAGAGTCTTTGCACTACAGGGGATTACTACCATCCCGTCAAACCGGTGGGAGCCACTCGCGATGGGTGCGGAAATCTGATCGATAGTATGGTAGGTTGCTTTGAACCCCTCAAATGAAACACCCTCGTGAGCTGCAATCTGTTGTCCAACATCCGAAACGATGATGTGAACCTTCGCATCCCTGCAGAGCACCTCGAGAAGGCGTCGGGCGTAGCAGACCCCGCTTGCACCCGTTACTCCAATAACATATTCTTTTTCCATCGTATCTTCGCGCTCTCCTGTGATACCAATGTCTGATTCAGGATAAAAAGAGTTTATGGCGGGATCCTAAAAGAAAAGGGATGATTCATTTTGTTTT
>CAYWHL010000155.1:0-5370 GCA_964457995.1 uncultured Methanoregula sp.
TAACCGGAAAATTCCAGCACAGGGTCGGGGCAAAGGACTTAATCCTTGCTATTGCTGCAGACATTGGTGCCGATGGAGCAACCTACCAGGCGATTGAATTTTCAGGAAAGACCATGGAGAGCCTTGACATGCCGGGCAGGATGACCTGCTGCAATATGGCAATTGAGATGGGGGCAAAGGCCGGTATTGTTGCACCTGATACGGTTACGTGGGACTACCTGAAAGGCCGCCGGAAGATGAAACCGTTTGCGCTGAACAGCGACCCCGATGCGGCATATACTGAGCGGCGTTCGTATGACGTCGGGAAGCTGGAACCGCAGGTCGCCACACCCCACAATGTGGACCAGGGGGTACCGGTAGGCAAGGTTGCGGGGACCCACATCGACCAGGTCTTCATCGGGTCATGCACGAATGGCAGGTTCGAGGATTTCAAAGAAGCCGCGGAAGTTCTTGGCAACAGGACATTCTCTGATAAGGTCCGGGTCATCATCATCCCGTCATCACGGGAGGAGTACTTAAAAACCCTGCGGGCTGGCCTGATTGAACGGTTCGTCACCGCCGGGGCTCTTGTAGGGGCACCATCCTGCGGGCCCTGCATGGGCGGGGCGTATGGCCTGCTTGCGCCCGGGGAGGTCTCACTCTCCACCTCGAACCGCAACTTCCGGGGCCGGCAGGGAAGCACGGAGGCTTTCGTCTACCTCTGTTCTCCGGCGACGGCAGCAGCGAGTGCGATCTCCGGTGATATCACTGATCCGAGGGAAGTGTGAAAATGCGTGCCTGGAAATTTGGTGACAATATTGATACGGATGCAATCATCCCGGGACGGTTCCTGACCATCTATGATGAGAAGGATCTGGCGAAGCACGCGTTTGAAGGAATTCGGGATGACTTTGCCAAGCTGGCAAAGGACGGGGACGTGATTGTTGCCGGCAGGAACTTTGGCTGCGGGTCATCCCGCGAGCATGCTCCTCTCGCTCTGAAAGGGGCCGGTATCAGGGTGATCCTTGCACAATCCTTTGCACGGATCTTCTTCAGGAACGCCATCAACGTCGGGCTGCTTCCCCTCGTCTGTAGTGATACAGGTGAGATCAAGGACGGGAGTTCCATCATTGTCCAGGAACACGAGGGAAAAGTGATTGTCGAAGGAAAAGAGTATACGATCGAACCGATCCCTGAATTTATGTATAATATCGTCGAAGCAGCAGGGCTTGTCGGGTATGCAAAACAGTTAAAGGAGGCACCGGTATGTACAAAATCGCATCGATAGGCGGAGACGGGATCGGGCCGGAGATCGTGGCCGAAGGGAAAAAAGTACTGGACGCCGCTGGTGAGCGGTTCGGCTTTGATATAGAGTGGATGGACTTTGATATCGGGGCTGATCGGTACCTTTCCACAGGAACGCTGCTCACTGAAGACGATCTGGCAGGACTTGCGGAATTCAGGGCGATCTATTTCGGAGCAATCGGTGATGAGCGGGTTAAACCGGGCATTTTGGAAAAGGGCATCCTCCTCGCACTCCGGTTTTATTTTGACCAGTATGTCAACCTTCGACCAATCAAACTCCTTAAAGGTGTTGAAACACCCCTTTCCGGTAAAACCCCGGCAGACATCGACTTTGTTGTAGTCAGGGAAAATACCGAAGACTTTTACGTTGGGATAGGTTCCCGGTTCAAAAAACACCAGAAGACCGAGCTTACGATCACCCGCGAGCTCTATTATGCCAAGTTCGGTCTCGATGTAGAGAGTGATGCCGAAGAGATCGCTTACCAGATAGGTGTCGTCACCCGTGAAGGGTCACGCCGGGTCCAGGAATATGCATTTGACCTTGCCAGGAGCAGGAAGAAGAAACTCACTTCGGTTGACAAGGCAAATGTACTCTCGGATGTGTATGGACTGTGGCGGGATGTCTTTACCGAGACGGCTAAGTCCTACCCGGATGTCACAACAGAGTTCAATTTCGTAGATGCAATTACCATGTGGTTTGTGAAAAACCCGGAGTGGTTCGATGTCGTAGTAACTCCGAATATGTTCGGGGATATTATCACTGATCTTGGCGCTATGATCCAGGGGGGACTTGGACTGGCTCCGGGAGGAAATATCAATCCTGGTGGTACATCGATGTTTGAGCCGATCCACGGATCTGCACCAAAATACAAGGGACTGGGTGTCGCAAATCCTGTTGCCACCATATGGGCAGGTTCCCTGCTGCTCGATCATCTCGGTGAGCATACGGCTGCTGCATCTGTTGTTACTGCCATCGAAAAAAGTATCAGGGATGGTGTGGTGACAAAAGATATGGGAGGTTCAGCTGGTACTGCCAGTGTTGGCTCGTATATTGCTGATTGTGTAAGGAAAGGTATGTAAATTTTTCTTTGAAACGTTTAGGACAGAGCTTTCGTAATTCAAATACGAGACTCTATTGTTCCGATGAAAAATTTACGCAGCAATCTCACCGCATAAAATTTCAGCCTGCTCTAAAATAGTCCTGACTGCTTGGGGCTGTTTATCCGGCGGGTAATTGTATTTTATCAGGATACGTTTCACCATGACCCGCATCTTTGCCTTCACATTCTCTTTTACCGTCCAGTCAATAGTCACGTTCTCTTTAATCTGAATGGCAAGATCGTGTGCAATCTGTTTCAGTATGTCGTCCCCCAGAATTTTTACTGCACTGTCATTGATTTCGAGTGCTTCGTAAAATGCCAGCTCGGCTTCGTTAAGTCCGAGATCTTGGCCCCGGCGATCTGCTTCCCTCAATTCTTTTGCAAGTTTGATCAGCTCTTCAATCACTTCCACGGTCTCAATAGCCCGGTTCTTGTATCGGTGAATGGTCTGATCGAGCAACTCAGCAAATGAGCGCGACTGGACCAGTCGTTTCTTTGCCCTGACGCGGAGTTCATCGTTCAGGAGTTTGCGCAGCAGTTCGGCAGCGAGATTTTTCTGAGGGAGTCCCCGCACTTCTGCAAGGAACTCATCAGATAGAATGGAAATATCCGGCTTTTTTAATCCCGCTGCAGAGAAGATATCGATGACCTGATCGGAAACAAGGGCATTTGACACAATCTGGCGGATCGCATGCTCCATCTCCCACTGACGTTTCCCTTCGATCGCATTCTCTGTGGATTTGACAATGGCTGCCCGCACTGCCTGGAAGAATGCGACATCGTCACGGATGCTGATCGCGTCAATATGCGGGACGGCAAGCGCAAATGACCTGGAAAGTTCAGTGACCGCTTTGAGATACCGGGTCTTCCCCTCATGTTTGCCAAGGATATGGTTCTGCGCAAGAGGGAGCATTGCAAGCCGCTGCGACGGGTCTTCCCACCCGGACCAGTCAAAGCCATGAAATATACCGCAGCATATCTCGTACTTTTCGAGCATCACAGCAACGAACTCGCTCTGGTTGATCGCGGTCTTTCCTGTGCCCCCGCTCTCCGTATAATTGGCGATTGCCTGCCGGAGTTCTTCACCAAGCCCGATGTAATCAACAACAAGACCGCCGGGTTTGTCCCGGAAGACCCGGTTCACGCGAGCGATTGCCTGCATGAGGGTGTGACCTTTCATCGGTTTATCGATATACATCGTATGGAGTGGGGGAACATCAAATCCGGTAAGCCACATGTCGCGGACAATAGCGATTTTGAAATCGTCCTTCGGATTTTTGAACCGTTTGGCAAGTGCCTCGCGCTTCATTTTATTCCGGATATGCGGCTGCCAGTCAGTGTCATCGGAAGCAGATCCGGTCATAACGATTTTGAGCATCCCTTTTGTATCATCTTCATTATGCAAGTCAGGGCGGATTCTGGTCATCGCATGGTAGAGTTCGACGCAGATGCGCCGGCTCATACAAACGATCATCGCTTTGCCATCAATGGCACTCTGACGGTTTTCGTAATGCTCTATGATGTCTTTTGCGATGAGATTGATCCGTTTGTCTGTTCCCACGACCGCTTCAAGTGCAGCCCATTTCGATTTCAGGTCTTCCTTGTACTCGACTTCTTCTCCTTCAGTCACTTCTTCGAATTTTGGATCGATCTGTGGACGTTCCTTCTGGTCGATGTCGATTTTCGCAAGCCGGCTCTCATACAGGATTTTTACCGTTGCACCATCATCCACGGCTCTCTGGATGTCATAGATACTGATGTAATTACCAAAGACGTTCTTCGTGTTCTTGTCAGTGAGTTCGATCGGCGTCCCGGTGAAACCTATGAAGGTCGCGTTGGGTAATGCGTCGCGGATGTGCCGGGCGAACCCGTCAATAAAGTCGTACTGGCTCCGGTGGGCTTCGTCCGCGATGACAATGATGTTCTTTCTCTGGGAAAGCGCCGGATATTTGCCGCCTTTCTTTTCAGGGAAAAATTTCTGGATGGTGGTAAAAACAATCCCACCGGATGCGACTGCCAGGAGTTTTCCCAGGCCCGGACGATCTTCTGCCTGAACGGGTTTTTGCCTTAGAAGTTCATGGCAGCGCGAGAAGGTGCCGAAGAGCTGGTCATCGAGATCGTTTCTGTCCGTAAGCACAACAATAGTCGGGTTTTCCATCTTCTGGTGGAGCACGATCTTACCCGTGAAAAAGACCATCGTGAGACTCTTACCTGATCCCTGTGTGTGCCAGACAACCCCTGCCCGTCGATCTCCCTCCGGTCCGGAGGCTTTCACTGTGGTCTCGACTGCTTTTCTCACCGCGTGGTACTGGTGATATCCTGCCATCTTTTTAATGAGCGCTCCTTCACCATCATCTTCAAAGACGATGAAGTGCCTGATCAGTTCAAGCAGCCGGTGTTTCTCAAAGATTCCCCTTGTGAGCACTTCGAGCTGCGGCATCGTATTAGGCGCAAGTTCTTCACCTTCTATCGTCCGCCACGGCATGAAGCGTTCCCAGTCTGCGGTCAAGGTACCTACCCTTGCATCAAGCCCGTCAGAGATGATCACCATCTCATTGAAGGTGAATAGTGAGGAGATCTGCTGCTTGTAGGTCTGGATCTGGTTGAATGCGTTCCGGATCGTGGCTTTCTCATCGGCAGGATTTTTCAATTCGATAACGATGAGGGGCAGGCCGTTGATGAAGACAACGACATCCGGGCGCCGGTTATTGTGGTTCTCGATGACCGTGAACTGGTTGATCGCGAGCCACTCGTTCTGTTCCGGGTGTTCGAAGTCGATGAGCCGGGCATTATCGCCTTTGATCGATCCGTCCGCTCTCCGGTATTCAACTTCTACTCCTTCAGTGAGCATCTGGTGAAACGCATGGTTGTTGATGACAAGCGAGGGAAAGTCCGGGTGGAGGACTTTTCGGGCTGCCTCGTCGAGCACTTCTGCCGGAATCTCCGGATTCAGCCGTGCAATTGCCTGCATGAACCGATCGCGGAG
>CAYWHL010000156.1:0-5342 GCA_964457995.1 uncultured Methanoregula sp.
GTTTGTCGTAACCGGTGCATCGAGCCCGATCATCACCCACCGCACGGATATCGATACCAGCTATATCTTCCACCACTGCCCTACAACCGATTCCTACGGCATGTATACCACTACATTCATAGATCAAGTGATCCGTTCTGCAGTCAACAAGAAGATTGGCGCTGCAGCCGACCGCCCGTTCCGGCTCGGCCTGATCTATCAGGACACCGCGTTCGGAAAAGGTGTCCAGACAGCGGTAAATGATACCATCACAAAGAACAATCTGAACATCCAGCTCGTCTCCCAGCAGAGCTTCAAGATGGGGGAGAGCGATTTCAGGACGCCCCTGACCTCAATCAAGGCTGCTAAACCGGATGCCGTTTATATCGCGGCATTCCCGAACGAGGGAGCCCCGCTCATATCGCAGGCACGCAGAGATATCGGACTGAATACAATATTCCTTTCCGTAGAGAACAATGATAACGCCCAGTTCTACAAGGATCTGGGACAGTACGGTGAAGGGTCCATCATCGAGAGTCGTTTCTCCCCATACACAGCTCCGGTGGGGGCATTAGCCGAGTCCCAGAGTAAATTCAAGAACAGCTACAATGCAAGATTTGGTGCATTCCCGGACATGATGGGTGCATCCACGTACGAGGGTGTCTATATCGCAGCAAAGGCGGTAGAGAATGCGGGCACAACAGATAAGGCAACCGTCAGGCAGGCGCTTGTTGATCTGGATATGCCTCAGGTCATCGAAGCCATGAACGGCGGGACGATCTCGTTTAGTAAGGACTTCCGTGAGTCACAGTTCGATCTCTGGATGGAGCAGCTGGCATACAACCAGACAATTGGCGAAAGCAGACCCACTATTGTCTGGCCTGACAATCTGAAAGTTACCGATTTCGTTCTGCCTGACTGGTACCAGCCAGGGAGTCCGTAACCAATTATAATTCTTTTTATAACTGTCAGACCCATAAGAAATTGATTACTGCATGTACGACCTTGGGATCCTGTTACAGATTGTGTTCTGGGGGCTGTATGCCGGCTGCATCTATATCCTGCTTGCCACCGGGCTTAACCTGATCTTCGGGGTCATGAAAATTGTGAACTTCGCGCACGGCGAATTTCTCATGATCGGTGCATATGTAACAGCCACCATTTTTTTTCTTACGGGTTTTAACCCCTATGTAATCATCCTGTTGTCCATGCTGGCCCTGATTGGAATAGGGGCTGTGGTGGAAAGGTTGTGTTTTCGCCCTATTCTGGGCACAAGTAAACTCAACGAGATATTCCTCTCGATTGGACTTATTTATGTTTTCCAGAATGGTGCCGCTATGATCTGGGGCGACGAGTGGCAGAGCATCAAGAGCCCGTATGCAGGTATTACCGTTCCCCTCGGGTCGCTCACTATCCCGCTCGATTATATTATCATCATGGGTGTCACTGCTGCAATCCTCTGCGGGCTGTACCTGTTTTTGAAAAATACCAAAACCGGCCGTGAGATGCGGGCAACAAGCCAGAACCGGAAAGGAGCAATGCTTGTCGGTATCAATGTCGAGCGAATGGACATTTTGAGTTTTGGTATCGGGTGTGCTCTTGCTGCAGCAGCGGGAACCCTCTGGGTGGTAAGCGGGCAGGTGTTCAATCCCTATATGGGGTCTATCCCTGCAATAAAGGCATTCGCCATCATTATCCTTGGCGGACTGGGGAGTATCCCCGGTGCGATCATAGGGGGTCTTCTTTATGGTATCGCCGAGAATGGTGCTGCGTATTTCCTGGGCGGTGTCTGGAAGGATGCGATCTCGTTTATTATCCTGATTATCGTCCTTGTCATCAGGCCAACCGGTCTCTTTGGGGAGTCAGGAGAGTGACGGGTGATGAACCTCACACGCGATGAGATGATCAGGTACGGGTCCATTGCGGCGATTGCGTTTGCGATTGTTGCACCTTTCCTGTCAGGCAATTTGTTCCTCCTGAACCTTCTTTCCCTGATGCTGATCTTCATCATCTTTGCTTCAGCATGGAACCTGCTTGCCTATAGCGGGCAGGGCTCACTCGGGCATGCTGCATTCTTTGGAATCGGTGCGTACGCCTCAACACTTATTGCGGTGAAAAGCGGCATTTCACCATACATTTCGATTTTTCTTGGTGCGGTAGTTGCGGCAGGTATCGGGATTCTTATCGGGCTTACCTGTGTCCGGCTCAAGGAATGGTTCCTTGCCATGGTCACGTTTGGGTTTGCAATCATTGTCCAGACGATCACGGTCAGCCTGCTGACTCCTGTTACCGGTGGATGGGACGGGATAGCGTCCCCCCGGCTCCTGAGCCCGGATATACCCGGGTATCAGTTGATCGAATATTACTCGATCCTGATGATTACGATTGCATCTATCGTTATGATCTGGTATATCCTGAAATCGCGGATAGGTCTTGCTTTTTCAGCAATTCGTGAAAACGAGCTCGAGGCTCGTGCTGCTGGTGTTGACCCTGTACGCTACCGCCTTTTGGCATTTGCGTTAAGTGCGTACCTTGCCGGCGTTGCCGGAGCGCTTCAGATCCATCATATCGGGTACATCACACCGGAAATATTTGCAGTCGATCTCTCATTCTGGCCGGTGACCTATGTCATCTTCGGTGGCCTGTGCACCCTTGCCGGCCCTGTTATTGGTACAATCGTCCTTACCATCATATGGGAAGGACTCAAAATGGCCGGTCTTACCTTCAGCAGGTACGTTATTGTCGGGATACTCCTGATCCTGGTGATTATATTTTTACCCAAAGGGCTTGTGGATCTTCCGGATAAGGTACATTCATGGTGGAAGGCTCACAAAAAACCAGATCCTGACCAGGAACAGCTGAAAAAATAATTTTTTTCTCAACAATCTTTTTAAAAAGCCACGTATGCCAGCACTTTATTTAAGAAGGCTGCCGTTTTTTTATCAGAATCCAAGATAGGCTTTCTGGATATGCGGGTCGTGCATGAGCTCTTTTGACTTTCCTTCCTTAATGATCCTCCCGTTTTCAAGGACATAGCCCCGGTGGCACATGTTGAGCGCATGCCGGACGTTCTGCTCCAGAAGTAATACCGTGATCCCTTCACGCCCCAGTTGCTCAAGGGACCTGAATACCTGGCCAACAAGGAGCGGAGATAGCCCGGTTGAAGGTTCATCGAGGATGAGAAGCTTGGGGTTAGACATCAGTGCACGGCCAATAGTCAGCATCTGTTGTTCCCCCCCGCTTAACGTGCCTGCCATCTGCCGCTCGCGTTCCTGCAGGATCGGAAATAGTTTGAAGACATGGTTCAGAGTGGCAGAATAGTCTGTCCGATCACTTGCACCCAGCTTGAGGTTTTCGATCACGGGCATTTTTGGAAAGATCTCACGTTTTTCAGGGACAAGTGCAAGGCCTTTATTGAAGAGAACATACGGGGGCATCCCAAGAATATTTTCTCCGAGAAACGTAATGGATCCGCTGGCTTTTTTGTTCAGCCCCACGATGGTTTCCACCGTTGTAGTTTTCCCGGCGCCGTTTGGTCCGATGAGGGTCACCAGTTCACCCTTGTCAACATGAAGGCAAAGATCCCAGACTACCTGGAGGTTTGCGTGAAATACATTCAGCCCCGAAATTGACAGCATGGAGCCCGTTGTTTCAGAAAGCATGCATGTCACCAAGGTAGGTATCAATCACTTTCTGGTTATTGACGACTTCATAAGGATGTCCTTCCGCTATCTTTTCGCCATGATCCAGCACAACAATCCGGTTCGACACACCCATGATGACACTCATCACGTGCTCGATGATCAGGATGGAAATGCCATTATCGCGGATTTTTTTGATCAGGTCCACCGCTTCGCTGCTCTCCTTTGGGTTAAGCCCGGTGGTAAGCTCATCCAGCAGGAGCAGTTTTGGTTTTGAAGCGAGTGCACGTGCAAGCTGCACCTTTTTTAATTCAACCACATTTAAGTTTTTAATGATCGTCTCCTGTTTATCCTGGGGAAAACTTACAAAATCGAGGATCTGTATTGCCTCAGATTTTGCCTCGCTCATACTGATCTTTTTATGGTTGCCAAACAATGCACCAATCATCGTGCATTCCAGTGCCGTAAGTCCGGGAAAAGATTCAGCGATCTGGAACGTTTTCGCGATCCCTTTTTTGCAGATCTGGTGAGCCTTGAATCCGGTAATCTCCTCGCCGCAGAAGGTGATCGTTCCCGCAGTCGGGACACTGATGCCGGAGATCATGTTCAGGAGGGTGGTTTTTCCTGCCCCGTTTGGTCCGACAAGTCCGACGATCTCGTTGTCCTCTAAAGAGAGATCAACATTATTGACTGCGCGCAAGCCCCCGATCTGTTTGCTCAGACCACTGACGATCAGCATTTGAACACCATGCCGGTTATTATTATGCTAAAGATTGGCATGATGCAGTCTTAAAGATACTGCCGATTCTCCGGTGAATCAAAACAGGGTAATGGCTGTTACCCGTTCCAGGTATAATGAGCAGCTACACGGAATGTGGTTCCGCCGTATTGTATACTCTTCTTTGTAGCGGTAGGTAATCACAGCTGTATCTTTTCCTGAACGATGGCCGGAGGGATACAGAGTCTGTCGTATCAGGATCGGTCCGGTTATTATCAACGGGTATTTTCAAGAATATTCTGTGCCATTATTGGCAGGTGAAGGGTAAACGTACTTCCGGTATTAAGGGTACTTGCCACGGTGATATCTCCGCCATGCATCTGCATGATCTTTTTTGCAATTGAAAGGGATAGCCCGATACGACCATACCTTCGGGACAGTTTAGCTGCGTCAGCGAGCTGGAATGGTTCAAAAATTGATGAAAATGCACTCTCGGAAATTCCGGTTCCATTATCCCTGACAGAGATGTGATGACAGTTATCATCAATACCGGAACGGTAAAAAATGGTGATTTCACGCGGCGGTTTTGAGAAGTTTACCGCATTCGAAAGGAGTGCATCGAATACGCTAAAAAGCCGGTCCATATCAGCAGTGATAATAAGGGAATCGGGTATATCAAGGATTATATCGGCTTTCGAGAAATAACCGCCAGTATCCAGCACACTTTTCAGCAGCGTTGAGAGTGGAAATTTTGAGTGGCTGATATGGAGTCGGCCGCTTTCAAGTACTGAGAGCTCAAGCATCTGGTTGATTATCTGGCGTTCCCGTTCCACACTTACAAGACAGCGCTCAAGAATTTTTTTTGTAGGTTCAGAAATGCCAAATCCCGCGGGATCCTGAATAAGTAAGTTCAGATAACCCAGAATCGGCTGGAGCGGAGTTCGGAGCTCATGAGCGACAGTAATGATAATCCCTCTCCGTCGCTCGTTGTCAAGCTGGATCTT
>CAYWHL010000157.1:0-5317 GCA_964457995.1 uncultured Methanoregula sp.
TGCGGTTCAGTATCAAATTTCTTTTTGCAGCCGGGAGCGCAAAAGTAATATTTCTTGCCTTTATACTCGCTGGTGAACTTCGCTGTTTTTTCATCAACGGTCATCTTACAGATAGGATCTATCGCCATGTTCCACCTCAATTATTCCCTTTTCTTTGCCTCGGGTATATACTTTTTGAGCAGCAGTGAGAGTGTGACCACGGTAACCGAGCTGAGTGCCATTGCGAGAGCAGCGAGTTCCGGTTTAAACGTGAAACCAAAGAACGGGTAAAGCACCCCCGCCCCGACCGGAATGAGTGCGGTATTATAGGCAAAAGCCCAGAAGATATTACCCTTGATCCGGCCCATCACTTTTTTTGAAAGCTGGATCGCTGCCACCGCATCAAGCAGGTCATCTTTGATCAGGACCACGTCCCCGCTTTCAATAGCCACATCGGTTCCGCTGCCTATTGCAATCCCTACATCTGCCTGGGCGAGTGCGGGGGCATCATTGATCCCGTCCCCCACAAATGCCACGATCTCGCCCTTTTCCTGAAGAGCTTTTACTTCTGCAGCCTTGTCCTGAGGGAGCACCTCGGCAACCACCCGGTCAATGTCAATCAGTCGGGCGATGGCATGTGCGGTACGTTTGTTGTCGCCGGTGATCATGACGACCTGAATTCCCATAGATTTGAGCTGCCGGACAGATTCCTTGCTTGTCTCCTTAAGCGTATCCGCAATTGCGATCACGCCGGCCATCTGGGTACCGGCAGCGACAAGAATCGCAGTTTTGCCATCCTGTTCAAAGGCAGCAAGTTGTCTTTCGACTTCACCGTTGATTATTACCCCTTTCTCCTCCATGAGTATACGATTACCCACAAGGACTGGTTCTCCAAGCACCGTTGCAGCAACACCTTTGCCGCCATAGGTGTCAAAATGATCAGCCTGTTCAATACTGATTCCGGCGCTTTGTGCTTTACGCACAACTGCCTGGGCAAGCGGGTGCTGGGAGTTCTTCTCGACACTTGCTGCAAACCCCAGAAGAGTCTGTTCTGTAACCCCGACCGGAATGATATCAGTCACTTCAGGTTTACCTTTTGTCAGAGTTCCGGTCTTATCAAAAACTATTGTCGTAACTTTCTCGGCAACCTCAAGAGCTTCCCCATTTTTTATCAGGATTCCAAGCTCTGCACCCCGGCCAACACCAACTGTTACAGCGGTTGGAGTGGCAAGCCCGAGAGCGCAGGGACAGGCAACTACAAGAACAGAGATCAGTGCAGTCAGCGCAAACAGCAGCGTTGAATGCAGGACAAAGAACCATACAATAAATGCCGCTGCAGCAATCGCAAGTACAGTCGGAATAAAGTAAGTGACCGCTATATCGGCAATCCGCTGCACCGGTGGCTTTGAACCCTGTGCATCCTCGACGAGCTGGATGATCTGGGCGAGGACGGTTTCCCTGCCTACTTTTGTAGCTTTCACCGAAAGCACGCTGTTTGTATTGAGTGTTCCACCGACAACGCGGCTGCCTTTTTCTTTGAGGGGGGGAACGGGTTCACCGGTGATCATTGATTCATCCACGTAACTCTCGCCTGCCACAACTTCACCATCAACCGGGACCTTGCTGCCAGGTTTTACGACAATAATGTCTCCAACAACTACATCATCGACAGGAATTTCCTGTTCCTTGCCATCACGGATGATCGTGGCGGTCTTTGCCCGGAGCCCGGCAAGTTTCCTGATAGCTTCTGATGTTCTCCCCTTAGCCCGTGCCTCAAGGTAACGCCCGAGCATGAGGAAAGCAGCGAGCATGATCGCAGTATCATAGAATATGAACTCATGAGTGAGAATGATACCGAATGTTCCCATAACGCTGGCAACGAACGCGACGCCGGTACCCATCGCGTACATCACATCCATATTGAGCGAACGGTTGCGCAGCGCCATAGATGCAGCACGAAAGATAGGATAGGCAACAAAATAGAAAACCGGTGTTGAGATAACCAGCATCACATATGCAAGAGTGTGCATGGAAAGGGGAATGGGCACCCACATGGCGAGCATAAGCGGGATACTTACAGCAAACCCGATGGAGAACCGGAGAAACTTGTCATGCAGATCTTTTTCCCGCGCAATCTTTTCAGCTTCTTCACTCACCTCACCGGCTATACCGAGATACTGGTAACCGGCATCTTCGATAGATTTTTTCATTTCCGGGATTGTTGATACCGAGGGATTGTAGGTGACATACGCCTTTTCGGTACCGAGATTCACATTTGCAGATATGATACCGGGGAGGGCGCGTAGCGCAGCTTCGATTGTCTGGACGCAGGTAGCACAAACCATACCCCCTATTTTAAGGGTGACTTCACGGTTCACCACATCATATCCCACTGTCTTTACTGCTTTTTCCAGTTCAGTTAGCGAGACTTTTGTGGGATCAAACTCAACATGTGCTGTATCGGTACCAAAATTCACCTGAACATTGGAGACATCCTTGATCTGCGCCAGTGATTCTTCAATATTAATTGCACACGTTGCACAGTGCATTCCTGAAATTTTTAATTCTGCTTTCTTTTTTTCCGGTTCGGCCATCGGAATAATCTCCTCATTGTGTATTATCAGGCCAGGGCTGCCTGTTCTCACCAGACTTGTTGTGCCCCTGACTGCTCCCTGACCTATAATCCAACGTTGTTTCTGTTACTCCGGTCTGAATAATAAAATTAAAGGTGATTAAATCTTCCGTTTCATATATTCCGTGAATAACGCTGCTGCATACACTTCAGATTTTTTTGTGGGTACGTAATTGAACTCTTTAACCCTTGTTAAAAGCGCGTCGGTTATAGCAGCGTCATCAGAAAGGTTGAGCTTTTTTACTTCATCAAAGATCCAGTCGAGGTAGTCAATGCCTGTTTCCTTGCCATCAATGAGCACCCGTTTGGTAGTGATCTTGTCCGGGGGAATTCCCCCGCAGATCGAGCAGTAATACCCGTCTTTGTCATCTCCAACCATTTTCTCAGTCCTTGATCATAGTCAGCGACATTTTGAATTTCGTGATAGCAGAAAGGGCATGCGGGACGTTGGCCGGGAAGATGATTGTGTCACCTTCCTTCATCGTATATGTCTGTCCTGCGACCCAGACCTCACACTCCCCGTCGAGAATAGTGACTACAGCATCGAACGGTGCGGTATGCTCAGAGAGACCTTCATTTTCGTCAAAGGAGGAGATCGTGATGTTGCCCGCCTTGCGCGATATGATCATCCGGCTCGCGACCGTACCCTCGTTGTAGTTCACGAGATCTCTTAACTGCAGAACCTTGCTTTTGAGTTCTTCGCGTTTTTTATCCGGGTTATCCTGGATTTCCAGCCTGTATTCTGCCATGCAATCTATCCGCTCAGTGATGTTTGTGAACGTTGTTTATAACCCTGGCTCCTTTTCCTGAGATGTGATCTTCCGATAGACAAGCGCGTCTTTTGGGCACACTTCGATGCACCGCCCGCAAAGATAACACTCTGCCTTGGTATCATCCCGCTTCGACTCATTGGTCGGACAGATCGTTTCGTATTTTTTACATTCGATGCAGGCATCGGTCCGCTCAAATTTACACCGGCATTTCACGGCTGCCAGCGCGAGTCAAAACTTATACTGGCAGATCAGCCGGCAGAACGGGCGATAGAAAAAAAATGAGAGTATCACGATGAAAACGAACACAACGCTACCGGCAGTCGGCGTGAGATAGAAGAAATCCTTGATTCCGAACCATACAAGCAGACCTGCAGAAAACAGGAAGTCATCGGCAAGAAAAAATATGAAAAATGCCGCTCTTACGATATTCAGTATATACTTATGTCGTGAGTTAAGGAAACGGGGCATGGTAGGCGATCGCCTGTAGAGTGCCTACCGGGCAGAGATATCCGCAGAAAAACCTGCCCGGTAGCAGAGAGAACAGGAGCACAACCGACACAGCCCGATAAAGCCGACAATGAGCGGGGTGCCAAGGTTATCAGGGTTGCCGAGCACGAGCTGCTGGAACTGGTAGGGGGCTACCGGAGCAAAAACCAAAAAACCCATCAGTGCCGAGATTGCAAGAAGCAGCCAGCCTGTCTTCTGGTTCCATTTTTTCGCATACCAGAGGTATGCGATCACGAAGATCATGATGAGCTCGTAGATGAAGCCCACCATTTTAGGAATTGATGCAATCACCATGCCATGGTCCCCCGTGTTAACCCTTTGGAAGTTTGTTTGAATGGGAGTAGCAACCGACGATTTTTTTCACCGGATTTGGCAATCCCTGGATATCCTGCGTTATACGTTTTAGTGTCATTGCATGGCATTATCTTTGCGGCATCACCAGAATCCGGGTGCGTTCAGACCATGGAAGCCCGCCGGGAAAGAGACTCTTAAAAACAATAGGCAGTACCTTCCTGGTGATTTTTTAAAACGGCAGGAACATCAGCCATACCCAGTACACCGCAATCTGCAGGACTGTCAGCGGGACACCCACCCGGGCAAATTCAAAAAACGTGAGGGTCTCGCCCTGCTTTTCAGCATTCTGGATGATGATTACGGTGCTTGCAGCACCCAAAACGGTGAGGTTGCCGGCGATAGTGCTGCCCGCTGCAAGTGCCATCATCTGGGATGTCGTGCCACCAGCCTGTAAAATCATAGGCTGGAACAGGGCAACGAAGGGAACATTGGAGATAAACTGGCTGATAATCACGCTTGTGCCGAGAATAGCGGGAATTGAAGTGAGTTGTGGACCAGAAACAAATCCCTGGAAGAACCCGGTCTGCCACACACTTTCCATCATGACGAACATCGCGGCGAAGAACACGATTGTGTACCAGTCAATGTTCCGTACCAGGTCAAACCGTCTTGATGAGAAGAGCATGGGGGGCACCGCGGCGCATAAAGCAATAAGGGGAAGCGGGACGAGAAGTGTGCCTACTGCCAGTGATGCGCCAAAGTTGATCGCAGCAAGGAAAAGGAGTAGTGCGAGTGAGCATTTGACCGGCAGGACTTTTGCAGGATCGCATGATTGTACTATCTCGTGCACGAGAACTCTTGAAGAAAAATCCCCGGTAAAAAAATAACGCAGGACCAGAAAAGCGATCCCAAGGCTGATGAGCGTAGGGATGAAAAGGTACAGCCCGAATGTAACAAACGGGGTCTGTAAACCGCTGTTCACTGCGACAAGCAGGTTCTGCGGGTTGCCGATAGGACTCATGACACTGCCCGTCGTGACCGCGATCGCAAGAGTGAGGAGCATCAGTTTAGGCGATATCCGGAACTGTGTGGCTAGTCCCAAAACCAGGGGGGTCCCGATGATGGCGAGGGT
>CAYWHL010000158.1:0-5306 GCA_964457995.1 uncultured Methanoregula sp.
ATGACCTTATCGGCAAGTTCTTCGGTATCTGGTTCCCGATCATGGCCTTCGTTTCAAGCGGATTCGAACACTGTGTTGCGAACATGTACTTCATCCCGGCGGGAATTTTCACGCAAGGATTCATCACGGATCCTGAAAAGATTAACCTGGGTCTGAACTGGGTCTCGATGTGGAGTGCCAATCTTGTCATTGTCACTATCGGCAACATCGTTGGTGGAATGGTCTTTGTCGGTGTGATCTACTGGGTTGCATTCCGGAAAGAGATCGCAGCACTGAAGTAGACGTACTACACACGATCTTCTGACGAAGATCAGAAACCATACATGTGAAAATCCCGATTGCCGCGATCGCGGCCCCGGGATCTTCGCCTTTCTTTTTTTTGGAACATTTCTTCTCACCGGCAAACGCTCCCCTCTCGTTGGGGGAATCCCATTGCATATCCTGCTCCTGATAATTCCTGTCCCGCTTAATTGTCTGAGCCAGAGCCAGCACTCTGATCTGGCGCAATGTATGAGGCGGAAGCGAAGAATGTCCGGATCAGGATGATGAATGAAAGCATGATCGGGCAGGTTGTCCGTATCCAGGGTCTTGTTAAACAGGCACATTTTTTTAGTTCCTGAACCGTCCTCAGTTCATTGTGACCGGTTCTGCGGAAATCTCTGTGAAGATGTTCACTGCGCCAACCGATGACGTGAACAAGGGGGATGTGGTGGAGGTGCCAGGAATGATCATCTGGCGCTCCATGGTGGTCAGTTGTCCCGTTGTCAATTGCGTTGTGATCCGGAAGATCGATACAAAGACAGAGCCGTTCTCGAGCTGCAGGTGAAAAAACCAGGATGGAAAAGAAGTACTGAGCCCTGCCCCTCATCACCAGTACAAACCGCATTTTCCTGTTTAAGCTCTGGAGATATCCATAATCCCGCCTTAGTAATAGAAATTAATGTTGACAGGGATTTCCACGGATATCGCAAAGGGGGCCTGCTGCAGTGGCGGGGCGAAACTACCGGGAACATATTGAAAAACGATGATTTCTCCAGAGCCCCTGTTTTTATTTTTTAAAAAATTTCCACAAACGCTTTTTTTTATAAATCTCTCATCTGCTGCAACGAGATTAAACCGTGTACACCTAAATAGTATTATCATCTTACTACATTTGAATAGCCAGTAGAGAATCTTCCGGGCAACGGCCCAACCAGTATTATCTGCATATGTATCGATTCAGGCGCCTTTTTGACCCCTATAAACGGGTCCTTTTCATCGCGATTGTTGTCGGGATTATTTCAGGAATTGGCTCGCTTCTTTTTTACCAGGGATTGAAACTGGGCTCCCGGTTTTTCATGGGCTACCTGATGAACTACCAGATGCCGATGGAGGGGGATAGTGCTGCGATAATTGCCCAGTGGTCGGCGCCGGGCAATATGTTTCTCCTGCTTCCGATCATCTGTATCGGTGCATTGCTCTCCGGGGTGCTCATCACGTACCTTGCCCCTGAAACCGAGGGACACGGGACTGATGCGGCGATAAAAGCCTTCCATACGGATGGAAAGATCCGCCGGAGAGTTCCGTTTCTCAAGGCAATAACCGCCATCCTGACTATATCGACCGGGGGAAGTGCGGGAAGAGAAGGACCCGCCGCCCAGATCTCTGCTGGTCTCGGCTCACTGGTTGCGGATTATTTACATCTGTCGCCACGGGAACGCAGGCTTGCGCTCACGACCGGGATCGGGGCGGGAATCGGGACGATCTTCAAGGCGCCGCTGGGAGGAGCGGTTCTCGCGGCCGAAATATTATACATACGCGATTTTGAATCAGAAGCGATCATCCCCTCGTTTCTTGCATCGATTATCGGGTACTCAATTTTCGGGCTGTTCGAGGGATTCGATCCGATATTTGCGTTAATGCCGATATCATGGAACATCTGGCAGCTCCCCTTTTTCCTCGTTCTCGGGGTTGTTTGTGCCCTTATCGGGCTCTTATATATTTCATTTTTTTACGGGACGATAGATGTTTTTGCACGGGTGTTTAAGGAAAGGAATCTCCCCCTCTTTTTAAAGCCGTTCAGCGGGGCGTTCATCCTCGGCATCATTGTCATTGTGCTCTCCCTTATTTCTCCTGATGGGCTGATGCTCGGTCTTGCCGGGCTCGGTACGGGATACGGGTTTGTGCAGCTCTCCCTCTTCACCATGATCCCTCTTGCCGTCCTGCTGTTTCTCCCGTTTATGAAAATTCTTACAACCTCCCTCACGCTTGGATCCGGGGGAAGCGGAGGTGTTTTTGCGCCGGGCCTGACCATCGGTGCAGCAACCGGTGGTGCGGTCGGCATGATCTTTCATATCCTCTACCCGGAGATTATCCCGCTCCAGTCAGTACCGGTTTTTGGCATCGTCGGTATGATTGCGCTCTTTGGCTCAATCGCCAATGCCCCGATCGCGGTCCTGATCATGGTTGTTGAGATGATGGGAAACTTCTCGCTTCTCGTACCTGCCATGGCCGGCGTCGGGATAGCGTACATGATCACCGGTGGGAAGTCGATTTACCGGGAGCAGGTCATGACAAAGGCACAGTCAGAAGCCCACCGGCACGAATACGGGAAGCGGGTGCTTGAACGGATCCTGGTTCGCGAGGCAATGATCTCCAAAGATCGGGTGATCACCCTTTCCCCCGATGATCCTGTCCAGAAGGCACGCACGATCATCGACCAGTCTTCCCATACCGGCTTCCCGGTCCTTGATGCGGGCCGGCTTGTCGGTATCATTACCGTGTGCAATGTCCGCTGCATCCAGAATGGCGTAGGCCTGTCCTCATTAGTCCGTGACGCGATGACCCGGGAACTGATCGTGATTTTCCCGGAAGATACAATGGAAAGTGCGATGAGGCTGATGATGATCCACAATATCCACCATCTCCCGGTTACCGAACCTGACCACCCGGAACTGATGCTTGGTTTTCTCACCCGGACCGATATAATGCATATCTATTCCAAGGCCTGCCGGATCATTTGATCATCTCCTGGAAACGTGATTTTTCCTACGTTCCGGATTTCCAAAAGGACTTTTGGATGTGACTGGTGAGAAAGTCCACTAGTATCCGATACACCGTGGGAGTTGGGTAAATTAAAAAAAGCAAAAAACAGGGATAGATTCCTGATCAGGACCCGGTGGCAAGGCTGTCTGGTATCATCCGCTTTTTCTTCCGTTCAGACCGTCAATGTCGTCATTATACGGGTGAATCCGCGTACTGACCGGGAAAGGAATACCGATTGTCGACATGATATCCTCACTCCGGTCAAGGGCCTGGATCCCGATCCCGGTTTTTAAAGAGTTCCTCTTGGTGTTGCTCCGGACGATCCCGGGGTCGCTTCGGTCGCCAAAGTCCATTACAACATCGTGGTCCGGGCAAGGACCTTTAAAGTCGACATTCTTTGGTATCTGGACGGTTCATAGCATGCATTTCCACAAGGTCCGGGCACCCGATTGCCAATTTGACTTCATCTCTGCAGGAATCTTTACTCAGGGCATCCTGACAGACCCGGCTATGATCCATACCAGCCAGAATTTTTATGGATCAACACTATGATCATCCTGAATATTGGAAACATTATCAGTCATCTGCTCTTTGTTGGTGTCGTGTACCGGGTCGCATTTTTAAAAAAAAGCGATCGCAGCACTGAAGTAGATTAACTGACAAACAATCTATACCATGAAGATAGGAAATGTCGATGTGAAGGTCTCAATCATCTCAATCGTGGTGTTTGTGTTCTTCACCATCTTTTTATTTCTTGCATCCGTGTTCAGTCCTGAGGTACGGTCACAGCTCATCTGGCTGATCCCGATGCTGTTCATGCTTCTGGTAATTCCTAGTGCTCTTAATTATATGAGCCGCAGCCACTATGCTGATATTGAACCCGTCTATGATGCACAGGCAAAGAAAATACGGATCAAGCTGATCAATGAGGGCATGGTGGGAAAACCGGTACGGGTTGAAGGTGTGGTAGAACGGGTTCATTTCAAGTTCCTGAACCGTCCACAGTACCGTGTGGCAGATCGTTCCGGTGAAATATCGGTCAAGATGTTCACCAGTACCGATGAGGACGTGAAGGTGAACGATGTGGTCGAGGTAATCGGTCAGGTAATCCGCCGGTACATTGTCGCGGGTGATCCGGTTATCAACTGTGTTTCCATCAGAAAAATCAAAAAATCATAACATTCCTCATTCATAAAAATATCAGATTTCTACGTTCAGATCATTTTAAAAACTCATCTCCGGAGAATAATAATGGTGAACATTCCCGACGAACACCCCGATCAACCCAATAATAGTGTGCACCGCTGGCTGGAGATTGCCGTTCCCCTTTTCTCGTTTGGGGGTGCGTTCATTGCAATTCTTTTCCCGATGCTGGGCATTTCCCTGGATTTCCACGTTCCTGCCCTGGGGTGTGTCCTTGCTTCATGTTCCCTTGCCTATCTTGCCTGGATACGACCGAGAAAAGATATTGTTGCCCTCACGACCCCCCTCTACTCCATTATCTTCTTTACCTTCCCGATCGATTATTCGACCGCCATAGTGCTTCAGGTATTCTATGCAGTGAGTCTTACCATCCTGCTGGTACGGCTGAAGTACCGCTTCGGCAACCCCGGTACGGCAGCATCGCTGGGAAAAGAACTGGGCGGGTCCTTAAAAACCTATATCGAACAAACCCGGGATGCATTCAGCGATATCAGTCCTGAAACAGCACACAGTGCAGCTGTGGTATTTGTGCGGTTTACCGAAGGAGAATATGACGATGCAGCGCAGAGTTCCAAATCTGTACTGGGTGACCGTGAGTATCCCGATTCTGTGAGTCCCCTTATCCGGGCTTTCAGTATTATCCGGGAACATACGACCCTTCTTCACAAGTCACTGCCCCGCCCTGTGACGTACCTCACATTTTCTGAAAAGGACTCCCATCTGCTGGTAAAACCCCAGGTTCCCTCGCATGATGATGACATGGAATTTTATACTGCGCTTGACAATGCCCTTCTCCTTGTGTACAGTGCTGCATGGAATAATTCCGAACAGGATCGTCCCCACCTGCTTTCCTGCCAGGCGTTTGCACAAAAGCTCATGAGCTCAAAGTAAACTGACAGGAATGCTTTTTTTAAAGAAAGACTCCATTAATGGAGAAATTTGTATGAATAGCGCATACAGTGTTACAAGCGGGCTTTAAAAATTGATCCGAATGATGCTGAAGCAAAAAGTATGCTGAACGCAAGTCTAAACCAACAAAAATAACAGACCTGTTTGTTAAGATCATTTCTGAGAGGTTA
>CAYWHL010000159.1:0-5283 GCA_964457995.1 uncultured Methanoregula sp.
ATGATTCCTGTGCTGTATATGGTGGATTGTACAAATGGGATGAGGTGATGCAATATATCACAACAGAAGGGGCGCAGGGGATCTGTCCTAGTGGCTGGCGAATCCCAACCCAAGCAGAATGGACTGAACTGGTCACCTATCTGGGAGGAGAGGATAACGCGGGAGGAAAATTAAAAATGACAGGTTCAAGGTACTGGTGCTCATCCAATACAGGCACTAATTCTACTGAATTCACTGCTTTGGGGGGGGGGCAGCTTTCGTACGACAAGGTATTCCTTGATTTTCAGGCCTGGGCGCATTTCTGGTCGTCCACCAGCAACATCATCGATACCGAGTATTGGCCCACCCGACTTGACCTGGTGTGTGACAATGACCATGCCTATGTATTCGAAGATGCTTACAGGCTGGAAAGCTATTCGGTAAGGTGTATACGAATTGAAAATTGAAAATTGCTGAAAATCAGTTTTACCCCATCCCTAAAGGGAGCCTGATTTTCAGCAACTGTTTGCAAGAGAAAAAATTAAAAAGTGGAATAATGAAAAAAAAGATAGGATATAAAACGATCTTGTTGATTTTAGCGCTCCTTGCCTTTCACCCCGCTTTCTCACAAGTAACGGTAAATGACGACGGAAGTTCTCCAAATAGCTCTGCCATGCTGGAGGTAAAGTCAACGTCAAAAGGGTTTCTTCCTCCCCGGATGACCACTGTGCAACGGGATGGCATCTCCTCGCCTGCTGCAGGCCTGGTGATTTACAATACTGATTACAAGGGGCTCAATCTCTTTGATGGTACGAAATGGACATCGTTATCCGGTGGATTTGTCTGCGGACTGTGTCAGGTTTCTGATGCAGAAGGCCATGTATACTCAACCATCCCGATAGGCAATCAATGCTGGATGACCTCCAACCTGAATACGGGTGAACGGTTGGATCTGCCTGCTCCGCAAACGGATAACGGGATCATAGAAAAATACTGCTTCAACGACTCCAGTGAGAACTGCACCGTCTATGGAGGCTTATACCAGTGGAACGAGTTGATGCAATACGTTCATACATCAGGAGCCTGCGGCATTTGTCCCGATGGCTGGCATATTCCCACGGCCATGGAATACGATACACTCATTGATTTGTACGGAGGAGCTGATACCGCCGGGGCAGCATTGAAAGAAGCAGGGTACGCCCATTGGTACTCCTGGTCGGGAACCAGCTCGACCAACTCCAGTGGGTTCACCGCATTGCCAGGAGGAGAAGTGAGACTTAATAATGACTCGCTTGAATATTACGGGAAAAAAAGTGCTGCCTATTTTTGGACATCAAGCTATACGTATTTTACCCCCAGCAATCCTACTTACGCCGGTTGCATGACACTCGACTATTTTACTGCAAGAGCCATTGGCGCTGGCGTTGACCTTGCCGATCTCAATGCTTTTTCCGTACGGTGTGTGCGGGTGTACCCTGAGCCATAACAAGACGAATAACAAACAGAAAATATATCTCCCTATGATTAGGTTTATAAACACACGAAAACGCTCATGGATTATCTCTTCGGTTATTGTCTTAATCGCGTTCTTTTATGCAAAGTCTGGATCCGCCCAGTTGGGAATCAATGCCTCTAATGATCCAGCCGATGCGAGCGCCATTGTGGATGTGGCATCCACCACCAAAGGATTTCTTCCTCCACGGATGACAACCGACCAACGTAAAGCCATTGCCAGTCCGGTCGAAGGTTTGGTGGTGTACAATACGGACACCCAGACTATCGAAGTGTTTAATGGCGATGTGTGGACAACCAATACCGGGCAATTCAAATGCGGCACTACCCAGATGAAGGGTAAAAGCGGGAACCGGTATGAAACAATTCTGATCGGATCTCAATGCTGGATGGCGGAGAACCTCAACACCGGCAACCGGATAGACGGTTCGGAAGACATGGCAGATAACTGGAACATCGAGAAATATTGTTACGATAATTCTGAAGCGTACTGCGAAGAATATGGTGCATTGTATCAATGGGATGAGATGATGAATTACATAAGCTGGGAGGGGGCGCAGGGCATTTGTCCGGACGAATGGCATATTCCTTCCCATTCAGAGTGGGAGGAACTGGTTCTCTTTTTAGGTGATTCCCTGGTAGCGGGCGGAAAATTAAAAGAGGCGGGGACATTACATTGGGGAGATCAAAACGCCGGCACGAATAGCTCGGGATTTACCGCGTTGGGATCCGGATATGTATACACAAACCATGCGTTTTATGATCTCAAGGGGTCGTGCAATATCTGGACCTCCACGGAAGAATCCATTGGTAATGAAGCCATATACTACGCAATGTATGAAGAAACCATTTATACCTACACCAACTACGACTTCAAAGCCTTTGCATGCTCGGTTCGCTGTATTAAGAATTAAGTGAAATTTTATAACTCAAACCAATGAAAAAAAACACCCTGATAATGCTGTCGATAGCAGGTGGCATCCTGCTTTTATTCAGTACAAAAGACTTGTGCGGTCAGCAAAATTTCGATACTGCTGCCTATCCTCCGCAAGTTAAGTTGATCGCATCAAACGGGTTTTCGCCCTTTGTTTTAGGAAGCAGCCAGGAAATACACTACTCTGTCACTGAACTACCGACAACCGCAACACGCGTCTCTTTTGGATTTGTTGATGAAAATCACGATACGATCGGCCAGCAATATTCCGTCACAGGGTCTCCTCTATCGGAGGCCACATGGACAGTCAACCCGGATTCATGCGCGCTGCCACTCTCAGCCCAGTTCTGGATGGAAGTGCAGTGGGGAGGAGATACTATTGCCGACTGGTACATCCCATTGGGAAATCTTCCTGATACCCTGAGGCTTGGCACCACACTGGGATGGGGGCCTTACATCTCCAACCAGTACCCGTTGAATCCTTCTTGGAATCCAGTCGGTCCCCAAACCAATACCATCAAGCTTAACGATCTCCCTCCGAGGACAACCAGGCTTTCCATTCGATTCATTGACGCCGATTCAACTGTAATCGATTCGGTTTACCTGACAGCTCCGCACGATATGTATTTGGACTCTGTCTCTGTTCCTGATCTTCAAATGGCTGATTTACCCTTGTCAATCCGATACATTCAACCTGTGGCTTTTTGCGAAGGAGGCCCTGGCGTGGGAGTAGATTTATTGCACCGCTTTACGGTAACACCTCAACGGCCAAAACTTTATTGCACCCGCCTGGATACCACCTGGACCGATTCGATCCCTCCTGCCCATAGTTGCCAGATCCATGGCCAGGTTTTGATGATTGACAGCTCCAAATACGCTGCCGTAAGCAACCAACCCTATACATCTGTGGGCCTTGATCGAGGGGTTTATTCATTCAATATCCAAAATGATTCACTGACAATAGAATCCTGGATACATCCTGACTGTACTCAGATCAGGAATCCATCCGAAGGGGAGATGACCTTTCTGATGGCCGATTCAGCCTGGAGGATATCCATAGCCAAAAATTCGGGAAAGGTTTCCTTCATTTTCTATGTGGAATTGAGCAAGCCACAACCCCCATACCGGTACGATCTCTATAGCTCCGAGATAGATACTGCCTTGTTGTTGGATGGCGACTGGCATCACATGGCTTTTCGTTTTAAGACTTATGACCTGGATAATTCCAGCGGTTTTTTCCTGGATGGAATAAAAATGAATACTGAGCAGAACTCTTCCAACTGGGAATATATCATGGGCATTCTTAATTATACCATTCAACTGCACGCTAATCCATTGGTTATGGGAGGATGCAACCAACTGAGAGAAAAAGCCACTTCCGACAGGAGTTTTCTGGATATGATGGATGAAATACGAGTGTGGCATACATTTCGAAGCGACAGCGAAATCCTGGACAACATCTATGGGCACCCGTTACAGGATACGACCTTGATCGGGTACTGGAATTTTGACGATTTGAATAACCGGCTGATCTACTTTGACGACCTCAGTTTCTCAAACAACAGTGGGATGCTTTACGATACAGCGACCCTGGGCAGCGGCATCACAGCCAATGGCTCCCTGAATAACCTGAAAGTGATCTCCAGCAATACACAAACCGACACGATTCGTTATGAATTTATTGATGTGAACGGTCTGGTTCTCGATTCAGCCATCGTGGAATCTCCCGGAGGTATTGCCGTTTTGAATATGGATCTGGCGTTGCTTCCATCCACCACTCAATTTCTACGAATTCATGAATACTATCCGGAAGAACGGGATACCGGATTTATCACAGAGTATCCAATGAAAATAATGCCGCGTATACCCCTGTCGACTACCCGATGCGGATGGGCAACCTATTTATACCGGAATCCGGCAGGGAATGATTCCATAGGCGATGACGGTCAGTTATACAATGCGGTCACGGTCACGGGCTTTCCTGAAAATACATATAAAGTCCGGATGGAATTGGAATCGGAAGGAGAGATAACTGACTCGATGACATACCTGAAAAGCTCCAATCCATATAACCATTCATTGACTCTCGACGGCAAATCCAACTACATTGAGACGGCTATCACGGGTTTCCCCGATCAAAACACCGTCATGCTCTGGTTCAAGACCACCACTCCAGATGGAGGCAGTCTGGTGGCGTATACCAATCAAACACAGGGTACTCCATTGATAACCAATCAAATTGCCATGAAAAAGGATGGAACCTTAATCTACATGTTGAAAGGAGATGAGGGAGGGGGCAACTTTCTTTGCGTGTTGCATTCAACCAGTCAATACAACGACGGAGTTTGGCATCATGTAGCAGCTGTCTGTCCTTTTTTAGGCGATGGAACTGCTCGTCTTTATTTGGATGGGAACCTCGTGGATGAACAACTTTCTCAAAATACATGGGGTTATGATGGCTACTGGATGTTTGGCCGATCATTTGACACGATACCTTCTCTGGGAAAGGGGGAGGCCATTGCTAATTATTTTCAGGGTTCCCTTTCGGAAATCAGTATCTGGAATCAAGAACTGGGCTACAACGATATCAACCGTTTTATGTACTTGTCATCCGTAGATACGTGCAACAACCTTTATGCCTATTATCCCCTGAATGAAGGCTCCGGAACGTTTATTCATGATTTATCAACCTGGCATGTTAATGGAATATTGATGGGCACCTCCCGATTATGGACGTCAAACCCCAAAGCAAGCTACATCACCTGGCACCGGACTATGAATAACCTGGCGCCAGGAATTTACACGTTGAATGCACGGGTATACAATCCAGCCTACCCTGATACGGGCTTCGTTTTCCC
>CAYWHL010000160.1:0-5232 GCA_964457995.1 uncultured Methanoregula sp.
GCAGGGCACCTTACAGGAGCGTCTGCATGCACGGGTTTGCGCTCGATGCCGATGGCAAAAAAATGTCAAAAAGCCTCGGCAACGTCGTGACTCCAAAAGAAGTCATCGTAAAAGTCGGTGTCGATGTGCTCCGGCTCTATGTGCTTTCCTCATCAGCTCCATGGGACGATCTCAAGTTTAACTGGGAGGGGGTTGGCACCACCAACCGTGCAGTGAACATCCTCTGGAACGTGTACCGGTTCCCGCTTCCCTACATGATTCTCGATACATTCGAACCGCCGAACAGGAATGGTGTCTGGGATGGTGCTTACATCAGGGCGCACCTCAGTCTTATGCCCGACGAGGACCGTTTCATCATATCCCGCATTAATTCCGTGGCTGCCACGGTTGATACAGCCTTGAAGGAGTGCCAGCTCCACCGGGCAACCCGTGAACTGGTGAACTTCATATTAGAAGATCTCTCCCGCTGGTACATCCAGCTTGTCCGCCCCCGCATGTGGTCTGAGGGGGAATCGGTTGACAAACGCCATGCCTACGAAACGATCTACTACATCATGCGCCGGCTCATCGCGCTGCTTGCACCTTTCTGCCCCCACCTCACCGAGGAGATCTTCCAGAACCTCAGGTGCGGGAACGATCCCGTAAGCATTCACCTGCTGGACTGGGATGCCGGGGACCAGGCACTTATTGATGAATCTCTTGAACATGCAGTTGATATCGTCCGGTCGTTTGACGATGCATGTGCAAATGCCCGGCAGGCGGGCAAGCGGAAACTCCGCTGGCCGGTATCAGAAGTGGTCGTGGTTACGAACTCAGGACCGGTGAAAGACGCAATCGAACGGCTGAATGGAGTCTGCATGGACCGGGCTAACGCCCGGAAGGTCTCCGTGGTCATGGACAGGTGGGAGCGGATCGGCTGGCAGGCAGTGCCCGTGATGAAGGCACTCGGGAAAGGATTTGGCAAAAATTCCTTCAAGGTTAAGGGTCTCATCGAGGCTGCGGACGGCAACCACCTCAAAGCGGAGATCGGGGCGGGGCGAACCGTAAAACTCGGTACCGGTGGAGAATTCTTCGATATCGGGCTGGAACATATGACCTTCACCGAAAAACTTCCCGCAGAGGTATTTTCTGCTCATATGCAGGACGCAACGGTATACGTGGATGTCAGACTCGATGACGATCTTGAAAAGGAGGGTTATGAGCGCGAGGTCATTCGCCGGATACAGGAAATGCGCAAACAACTTGACCTTGTCGTCAGCGAGTTTATCTCAGTAGAAGTGTTTATCAGTGACCTGCGGGTCTACAACCTTCTCAAGAATAACAGCAACCACACCATTGCAGGAGAGGTTTTAGCCGTTGTACCGGACAAAGGAATCCTGTTTTCCTTCCTTAAACCAGGTGACAAACTGAGAACTCATGACTCAATAAAGGACTGGGAAATTGATGGGGCAACCGAGACCGTCAGCCTGACAATAGGGATCTCACGGGCAGGCAACTAATTTTCCCAGAAACTCTTTTCCTTCCGGACTGGTAAACAGCAGAAGGTCACGCTCTACCGTAACCGCACTGCGTTCGGCCACTACATGCTCCTGCGTGATCGGGTTGAACCCTTTCTTTTCCGTGATTTTCTTGTAGACCAGAACACCCCGCCGCTGCCATGCCGGTGTCGTGGCAAGGTTGAAACCCCGCTTATGCATCATTTCATGGAGGTTTTTTGCCGGCAGGCCTTTTAACCGGTCTGCAGCCTTTTTTGCACGTATCCCTTCCCCGATCAGGGCCTGCTGGCAATAGCTGTTCAGATGATTACGCCAAGCCTCATTCTGACGGTTGGCTAAATATTCCATCGCATACGCAGGCGTCGCCGGAATGACCCGTGCATCGAATGCAAGAGGAAGCGTTCCGCCTAAAGCAAGAGTAAGGGTGCTTGCCGCAAAGGATGCCGCCACCGAATCAATCTTTTCCACCCGGCCATTAAAAGGGAGCCGGGTGAAATAGAGGCTGATCTCGTCCGAGAACGTGAATGCAAACTCCGGGCAGAGCCCGCTGTCAGCTATGAGGGCTGTACAGACCCGGATCATTGCATCGCTGAACCGGTCATCAAACGGTTTTTTTAATGCAAGATTCTCTGCAAGCCGGTGAAATGCACGCCCGTCCAGCCTGACAAAAACAGGGGGGATTGTGGTGATATTTGAAAATATTTCCCGGTTTTCCATATAGACTACAAGGCCGGAGTTAAGAAAATATGGGGATTTTGTCCCGCAGCAAACGTATTCCTTACTTACTCTTCCACACTGCCGCCCGAGAAGGCTCCCGGCAGGTGGCGGATCAACACGATATCATCAATCGCGCTGATGATACGGTACGGGATCTTAAGGCCTTTGAAATTTTTCAGCTCAAAGAGCTGGTCGTTGACCTTGCCGACCACAATTGAATCAATCTTCTTCTGATCCACATCGATGAGAACATCTTCGACTTCGCCGATAAACATTCCCTTTTCTGTATAGATCTGAAGCCCGAACATCTCCGTAATCTGGGTTTCCATCGTTATCAGATGAAAGTATATACTTAAGAGTTAAAAAGATAATCCTTTGTTATGGACGGATCTTTCCGGATCGGGCGTCTGTTTGGGATTCCAATCCTGATCCACTACACATTTATCCTCGTCATTCCCCTCTTTGCCTGGATCATCGGGAGCCAGATCGCACTCACCGCCGGCATGCTCAATGAGATTTACCAGGTTCCGGTGGATATCACTCTCATTACCGACGGCTTTATTCCTTATCTGCTTGGCACCATTGTCGCTCTCGGCCTTTTTGGGGGAGTCCTCGTGCATGAACTCGCCCACTCGCTGGTTGCCCGCTATAAAGGGATCCGCATCAACAGCATCACTCTCATGATCTTTGGTGGGATTGCGTCAATGGAGGAAGCAGTACCCGATCCAAAAGCTGAACTGCCCATGGCGCTGGCGGGGCCGGTTACCAGCCTGGTTGTCGGCCTTGTCTGCAGTGGGGCGGTCTATGTAGTCCCTGCAATCACTTCGAGCTCTGCAATTGGCGGTGTACTGATCTTTGTTTTTGGGTACCTTGGCGTGCTCAATATCATCCTCTTTGCATTCAACCTCCTCCCTGCATTCCCGATGGACGGAGGCAGGGTGCTGCGTGCATGGCTGGCAAAAAGAATGCCCCTCCATCGTGCAACAAAGATAGCAGCTGACATAGGCAAAGGATTTGCAATCGTGTTTGGCCTTATAGGGCTCTTTTTCTTCTCGCCGTTCCTGATTCTTATAGCGCTCTTCATCTATATCGGAGCGAGCATGGAGTCAACTGCCGTCAAGTACAGCTACCTGTTACAGGACGTGACCGTCGGGGATATGATGAGCAGCCCGGTAACAACTGTACCTCCGACACTACCGCTAAGCCAGGTAATCACCATGATGTACTCAAGCAAACATCTCGGATTTCCGGTAGTCGAGCGGGATACCTTAATCGGCATGGTGACGCTTGCCGATGTAAACCGTATGGCTTCGATTGACCGCGAAGCCATGCAGGTCCGGGATATCATGACAAGAGACCCGATCACGCTGCCGCCGGATGCACCGGTAATTGAAGCGCTGAAGATCATGTCGGCCCGCAACTTTGGCAGGATCCCGGTTGTCCAGGACGGAAAGATCCTCGGGATTGTAACCCGGACAGACATCATCAAAGTGACTGAACTTAAACAGGTCTAGAATTTCAGCAGCGGATCAAGCGACGAACTCCCGGCAATGTTCCGGTACGCTTCAAGAGTTTTGAACGGTCGCTTCGCGATGAGCGCAGCAACTTTCTTCTTCCCGATCCCCGGCAGCCATTTTATCGCGGTTGCAGATAGCGTGTTGATTTCGACTGGTACAGGTAAGGCAGTCACCGATCGCATACCCCAGTCCACCACAACTGCATCGATAGTACTGCGTTTTTCAAGCCTCACCGGGATACCGACAAGTATGGGATATGACCCCATCTGCCTCCCGAATGATAGATCGCCGGAGATCTCGATGTGAACATCGTGAAGTACGGTGCCGAGAGGGTAAACCCTCTGGAGCATCGGGAGATCGATCCTGTTCCGGACGTACTCCTTGAATTGCCGGAACCGGCGCTCGTGTTTCCCGAGCGTGTTGTTCGTGTACGCCGGTGTCCCCTCAAACGGCATCACCTGCCGGATATTCACGCGGCGGACAGACAGTCCTCCCCTCAGGACCCGGTTGAGGAACTGCTCGTTCAGCTCATAGGTCTTCTCCGTCTCGCCCGCTAAACCGCAGACAAAATTGAGGCCCGGCAGAAGCTCGGGCACATTGTCCCGCCGCTTCCCTCCTTCCTCGTTGACAATCTCAATCGCCCGGAAGACATCGTCGGGCTGCGCCTTGAGATTGTTTGCCGCAACAACATCGGGATCCGCCGTCTCCAAGCCAAACGCAGCAACATCGCCAGCGGTATGATACCGTATGATTGCACGCAGGGCCTCACGGCTTTCGTGTTCATGCCTCGCGATTGTCGCCGGATTCGTATTGTCAATGTGCAGGGTTTTTAGCGCTGGCGCTGCTGTGCGGATTGATGCAAAGAGGTTCTCCAGCAGATCCGGGCGCGGTGCAGGGTACTCTCCGGCACCCGCACCATAAGCAAGGATGTCCGGCTGCCGCCCGACCCTGAAATGTCCCGCCCCATGGGCATGCAGGGCTGAAACCTCGTTAGTGATACCTTCGATACTCCGGTACTTCGGTATCCCATAGAACGGCTCGGTGCAGAACGAGCAACCGCCGGTCGCACCGTGGGAGCAGCCCCGGGCCGTCTCCAGCTCGCACATCACGTACGGGTAATCAGGGTGCTGCTCAATAATCCCGCTGCCGGTAACACTCCATGGATCGGTACGGTTGTAGTCAAGCATACCCACCGGCTCGTTCCCTGAGAGATAGTTGTCGATCGCAACCGCTGGCTCACCGGTCAGCACGGTGTCAAAACCGGAAATAACCTGGCGGATCGCACGCTGCCCGCCTTCCTTTGCATAGCCGAATCCGATCGGCCCCCCGATCAGCTTCTTTGGCCCCCGTACCATGTGCCCAATCTGCTGGATCTCGGTGAGTGTTGCGGGCTTCCCGCCAAGGTACTTGCCCGGTACCGTGACTCCCGCGATCATTACCACTAGGTCAGTACGGTCCAGCATAGTGATAAAGTGCGGGTCTTGCCGGAGCTGATCAATAGT
>CAYWHL010000161.1:0-5211 GCA_964457995.1 uncultured Methanoregula sp.
TGTTCACCAAAATTCCTGAACGGAGAACGGAACCCGATTCGGGCTTGGTTTGACTGCAGGGGAGATGATGTCCCAAAAAGGGGAGATGTACCTGCATCAGTACCAGAATAATGAATAGGGTTTTGTTATTTTCCTTGTTGTATACTCCAAAAACCAGGAAAGGTTACCGGGATGAGGATCCGGGGCATTTGAATACCGGTAAAAAGGACCCGGGAGAAACGAAGAGCTGCAGGACTCAAGTACGGGAACAGGAGATGTATGTGTTTCTGATATCACCATTATTTTGTTTTTTACCAGGAGCACGATCCCCAAAGAACCAGTGAACGGTGATCAGTACGACAAAGGGTACCTGCCGGGTGTTATCGCACTATTCCTGCAATGGTTCCCTACCTCCTAAAAAAGAGGACCTGGTGAAGATCACAAACTATTATTGCCTATAGCAAACTATAATCTATTATGGCGATGACGACCGTCCAGCTCCGACCGGAGACCAAAGAGAAGCTGGATGACCTGAAACTACATCCCCGGGAGACCTATGATGAGCTCATCGATCGGCTTGCTGATGCAGCGTACGATGATGAACCGCTTTCTGATGATGAGATTGAAGCTATCAGGGAAAGCGAGAACGATATCAAAGCCGGCCGTGTCCGCAGTCTTCGGAATATAATGAAGGATCTTGGTGATGATCAGGCAATCCGGTCCCTGGTGAAATAATGGGCTACCGGGTAAAATTCACCCACAGGGCTGAGAAAGATTTTGCAGTTTTGCCTAAGAAGGCACGGATCAGAATAGAGATCGCCCTTGAGAAGTATGCTGCTCATCCTTTTCACCGTCAGGATGTAAAGAAAGTAAAGGGGTGTCCTCCTGATAAACCACGTTATCGGATCAGGATTGGTGAATACCGGGCGATATTCCGGATAATCCGGGACCAGCTGGTCATTTGTGTTGTAGCCGTCGGGAAAAAGAAAAATTTTGAATTCTAAAACAGCAGAGAGCGATACACTTATGACTGGATATACTGTTTCCTGATATCGCAGATGATACTTCAAGGGAGTTTCACGCCTGGACCTCGATCAGGGAAGTGAATTTTTCATGGGCTGTGAGGGAGGGATCCGGATCTTTTAGCAGCCCGTATTCCAGCGCATTTTTCAGATAGATATCGATCGCTTCACGGATATTCGCGAGAGCTTCTTTTGGTGTATCCCCGCAGCTTGCAACCTCAGGCTCAACGCATTTTGAAACAATACTCCATCTTCTTTTCGGATAGTGACGCTCAGGTGATTATTTGTCAAAGGCAGATCTTCCGTTCCCCTTATTAATTATCGATCCTGTGCTCTCATGTACATTGTTTCTCTCAATGGCAACCTGAATGTCCCCGCGATAAAATTTCACCAGTTCCACAAATCTGTTTTCCTCGTGGTCAGCCGGGCGAAGCCAGGCAATTCCCGTACCAAAGATCGGCAGCTATTCGTGCCTTTTCTCCGGTGCACATCCATCAAAAAAAATTTCATCCGGGCTGCACCTGCCCGGGTACTTCCAGTTCTCCCCCAATTCCCCTTCCACCGGTTGACGGTCCATCGTGCGAGACATCCCCGATCTCTTCAATCGCCTCGGGGAAAATCCGGTACCGGTGCCAGGGCCGTTGCGGACCCCACACCCAGAGTTCCCTCATGACCCCTTCCGGGAGGTCCAGTTCCCGGAGTTCCCGTACCTGCTCTGCACAGGACATGCGGATACTCTCTACCCGGTACGCATTGTGCTTCAGCCTCCTGACCCGTACAAGGCTGGTGACTCCCTTGTCATGGACGGCAAAATCAAACCCGGTCTTCCCCTCCATAACGATTTCGATCAGCCGGAACCCCCACGAAACTGCCAGACGTTTTGCTTTTTCAATCGCAACGACCGGCCGTACACCCCGGGCCATCAGGTATCTCCTCCGGGGGCAATTCCTCCGGGGATATGCGACCGAATACCCGACCGGATTTCCGCTATGCCCGGGAGGTGTTCTCCTTTCAACGCTCCAGCTCTACACGGAAGGTACCTATGCACCGTATGCACCGCACCGTGGCTGTTCTGTACACCGGCCTGATAACGGACTTGCAGGGTATTTTCCCTGCTCCTGCTCCCGTTCATCACCCGGTTTTCCTGGTTTCCTGTAGTGAGATTCATTGTCTGCTTCCTGCCCGCGTACCTGCCGGGGGACATCTAAAATAACCGGAGCGTACGCTATCCGCTGATAATCCTAAAGGAGAGGTTTTCGCCGGTTATTTCGTCTGTGCCTTGTGGTCAGGCCGTGTGGCAATAGTACTTCTGCACAGCTGAGTTTATATGTCTTGATAATGGCAGATGATTATTAAGAAAAAACGCCCGTATTCCACGATCCTGGAGAAACGAAGCGAAATTATCAGGACATTTGAAGGAACCCCAAAGGTACCTTCACTCCTGCATCATGACGGGACCTCCCGTAATCCGGCAACCCACCGGTGATCCCCGGTTTTTTATTGTTCTCGATCCAAAAACAGGGCCACAGCGGTATCCGGTGACCGGATAGTTCCTCCTTTAATGGGTACTGGGGTCAAAAAACGTGCCTTTAGGAACACCGCCAAAGAGCGAATTATTTTGTGATGAATCGGGTGTATTTAGCCAATCCCGGTCGATTTTCAAAGGCTTTTTCTGGCGGTGGACATCCTTGGCTGCATATGTTGTTCACCAGAACACTTGATCAGAAATCAGAGCCCGTTTCGGGCTTATTTTGACTACAAGAGAGATGAAGTACGGAAACGTCACGGTGAAGGTAACTGACATAATATGAACCGAAGAGAATACAGGTTTATTTTTGGCCTGATTATTTCAGGAACGGAATTACCGTTTTAAGATCGATATCGCGCAAAAGCCAGGAACGGATTGTCCTTCGTTCACTTATGCGGTGCATTCCCAGATCGTCCGTAAAGAGAGGAATTGAATTCTGTTCGGAAATCGCAAGGAAATAGGTGTCAAAACCCTGGCAACCTTCGTTGATTGCAATTTTTTTTGCATATTCAATGAATCGATCCTCGGGTACAATTGTGAAGCTTGTTTCAACCTCATTCCAGATCTCTTCTGAAGCAGAGGTATCTGCGAGTCTTGTTGATACAGCCGCAATCTCAATCAGACCACAACGTGGAAGAAAGACTTCGATTCCATGGTCTTCGAGAACAGCAAGCAGGTCCACACAGGATTTATGAGTTTTTAATTCACGGGAATACGTTGTCCCCGCGTGCTTATGTGATGGAGAGAATAGTGCTTTTATGATAACGGAGGTATCGATAACACAAGAAGAAAAATTATCCATTTGTCTTTCTTCTCCTGTTCTTCAGGAGGAGTTGATCAATGTCTTCCTTTGCTTCCGGTTCCCCAAATTTTTTTACAAATTCTGAAAATTTTTTTCTTATTACAACTTCAACCCGGGTATATTCCGGTAGATTTACCGGATCTTCAAGTACCAGCATACCATCTTTGTAGACTGCATATGTTTTGATTGCGGACATATAACCCCCAGGAAATAATCTTACGTATAGATTAATAGATGGGTATAAAGGATAATGATTGCGATTGATTAGGAAAAGATTGGCCTGATTCATTGTACCATCCCCCTTGAGATTTCCTGTTTCAGACATCTTGCCGAAACGAAAATCCATTTTTGGCAGTTAATAATCCACCGCACACTTCATCGACTCGATAAAAAAATGTGTGATTATCCTTCACCCAGTTGCTGCTGGATATTGGATTTACCCGGAGGGGAATTTTCCTCCTTCCCGTTATCGTCATTTTCAAGCACTTCAATTCCGTCTTTATGAACAAGGTACCGGTGCCATGCCCTTTGCTGGCCTCTCACCCAGAGTTCCCTGCCGATCCCTTCCCGGGAGGGCCAGTTCCCGCAGTTCTATGATCTGATCTGCACAGGATGTGCAGATACTCCCGATACGGTATGCGTTGTGCTTCAGCCTCCTGACCCGTACGAGGCTGGTGTTTCCTTGGTCGTGGACCGCAAAATCGAACGGGGGCCCCTCCCTCCACCACCATTTCGATAAGCCTGAACCCCCATGCCGTCGCCATGCGTTTTGCTTCGCGAATCCCGGCAACCGGCCGCACGCCCCGGGTCATCAGGTATCTCCTCCCGGTGCTGTGCGTAGAACCTTCACGGTCATACGCATAGAATACTACTGTCCGGCAGAGCGGATGTTTTTCTTTTTTTTTAAAAGAGTTCTCCCGTACGAATAAGGGTACTATCGGTACATTTTAATAAACGCCGATATCACTTGTAGGAACTGTACCAGTGTTCGTACTCCTTATGACTGATGAAGCAGTGTAATATATACGTTCGATCTTCACCGGGATCGTAGATTATTCTCGCTTGCCGGGTTACTTTCTCAACATGACAGGGTATGCCGTGTTTCCTATGTTTGCGGGGTGGTCTGGATGGTATTTTTTCAAGATGCAGAAGAAATACGGATTTCATATCCTGAGGCATATCTGCCAGCTCTTTTCTGGCAGAATCTGAAAAAACAAGTTCCATAATTTTAAAAAGGTCAGGTAATGAGGATTTTCTTTATCGTATCAAAGGAGTGGGATGGAGTCTTTTTGGCCTCAATCTCCCGTACTTCTACCGTAACTGCTCTATGTACAAGCATGAGTTCTTCATCCTCAAGCATTCGCTCATAGGCAAGGATAGCCTGTCGAATGACCTCGGTCTGGTTTCCGGCATACCCTTTCTCGATGATCCTTTTTATCACCGCTTCATATGGCGCTCCAATACTGATGTTCATGATCCACAACCCTATGTATATTGAATGGACATCTGATGATATAAATAATGCTCATGCAGTAGTTTTGAGTGCAGTATCCATTCTTTTGTAAATCTCATCGGTCGACCTGAAAAATATCCTTCATAGAGCCTTTTGGTTGCCGATTTATTTTGCCTGCGATTACACCCGGACAGGTGATGTTCCCAGGGTCGATACGCACTAAAATGTGCTTTCAGAGGATCCAAGGGAAAATATCCCTGGTTTACGTACGGATCTCGTGAACATAATCTGATTTTTAAAAAGCGCCACATACAAGATGACACTTTAAATTACTCCAAGGCTTTGGATGAAAAGAGACACTCAATCAGCATTCATGAACCCTGGCAAATAACCCACCGCTATTCTCCACTTTTTCATGTTCCCGGTC
>CAYWHL010000162.1:0-5162 GCA_964457995.1 uncultured Methanoregula sp.
GCAACCGTGATGCTGCTCCAGGAAAAGATGCCCCGGAACACCCCGTTCTATCCCCATTCCGGTGAAATACAGGGAGTCCACAGAGCGAGCGGGGAACAGGGATCCCTGATGCGGATCTTCAGGACCCCGCATACCCCACGACCTGAGGTGCATCTCCTCTCGAACGGCAGGTACCATGTCATGGTAAACAACAGCGGCTCCGGGTATAGCCGATGGAACGACCTTGCCGTGACCAGGTGGCGGGAGGATCCAACGGCAGACAACCGTGGTACTTTCTGTTATATCAGGGATCTGGCGAGTGGGGAGTTCTGGTCGAACGGGTATCAGCCCACTACAAAGAGCCCGGACACCTATCAGGTAATCTTTCAGCAGGCCCGTGCTGAATTCCAGCGAAGGGACCGGGAGTTTGATACCCGTACCGAGATTATCGTCTCTCCCGAAGACGATGTGGAACTGCGAAGGATACGGGTGACAAACCGGTCCTGGACTCGCCGGACAATAGAATTTACCAGCTATGCTGAAGTGGTGCTGGCACTTCAGCCTTCAGATGAAACCCACCCGGCCTTTCACAATTTGTTCGTCCAGACCGAACTGGTACGGGAGAAAGATGCAATCCTCGCGACGAGAAGGCCGCGATCAGCAGGTGAACATCCTCCCTGGATGTTTCATCTGATGACCGTCCAGGGCACCCACGGCAGGAATATATCATTTGAGACCGACCGGTCAAAATTTATCGGACGGGGAAATTCACTCTCACGGCCGGTTGCCATGACCGATTCTTCAACGCTTTCTGATACTGCGGGTCCCGTTCTCGATCCGATCGTTGCCATCAGATGTACCATTACGCTGGACCCCCAGGAGACCGCGGGAGTGAATATCTTTACCGGGGTCAGTGAGAGTCGTGACGGGGCAGTCGCACTGATCGGGAAGTACCATGAAAACCATATCGCGGACCGGGTCTCGGAGATGGCCGGGACTCATGCCGAGGTTATGCTCAGGCAACTGAACCTGACAGAGCAGGATGCACAATTGTTTGGTGCACTCGCCTCCTCGGTCATCTATGCAAATCCTTCCCGGCGGGCAGGCCAGAATATTCTCATAAAGAACAGCCGGGGCCAGTCAGGTCTCTGGGGGTACGGAATCTCAGGAGACATCCCGATAGTACTGGTGAGAATAGAGAGAAGGAACCAGATCGGTCTTATCAGAGAGATGGTGCAGGCCCACGCCTACTGGCGGATGAAGGGACTGAAGGTCGATCTGGTGATCTTGAATGAGGACCTGTCCGGATACCGGCAGGAACTGCAGGACGAGATCACGCGTCAGATGCCCCAGGATGCTGATTCGCTGTTATCAAACCGGAAAGGAGGGATAGTTATCCGGCGCCTGGAACAGATGTCTGAGGAGGATCGTATCCTTATGCAGACGGTGGCGAGGGCAGTTATCTCAGACCGCGGGGGGACGCTGGCCGAGCAGATGGAACGGACAGGCTGGAATGAGAATGCAGTCCCCCGTCTGCTGCCCACCCGGACGCCGTATCCCGAACCAAAAGCCGATCCCGATAAGACAGGCGAAGGACTTCTCTGGTTCAATGGCACCGGTGGATTTTCCCAAGATGGCAAAGAGTATGTCATCCTCACGGGACAAGGGAAGGTGACTCCCGCACCCTGGGTGAACGTGCTGGCGAACGAGACCTTCGGGACGGTCATTTCAGAAAATAGCAGCAGCTATACCTGGAGCGAGAACGCTCATGAGTTCAGGCTGACGCCCTGGATGAACGATTCTGTTCTGGATCCCTCCGGGGAGGCTTTGTACATCAGGGATGAAGAGACCGGCGCATTCTGGTCTCCTGCCGCATGGCCTGTCCGGGGAGCACACCAGTACGTGACCCGGCATGGGTTCGGGTATTCGGTATTTGAGTATTACGATCACGGGATAAGCACCGAACTGACCGAATCGGTCTCGGTCGACAGTCCGGTAAAATTCATGTCTCTCCGGATCAGGAACCGATCGGGTCGCAGCAGAATCCTGTCGGTCACTGGATATGTGGAATGGGTGCTTGGTGAACTGAGATCGAGATCACTGCTGCATGTGATCACGGAGATTGACCAGATATCCGGAGCGATTTTTGCCAGAAATTCCTATAATAGTGAATTTCCCTTACGAGTAGCGTTTTTTGATGCCAATATCGTGAACCGGACGGTAACCGGTGACAGGTATGAGTTTATCGGGCGGAACGGATCACTTGATAAACCTGCAGCAATGAAGCAGACCAGACTCTCGAATAAAGTCGGCGCCGGTCTTGATCCCTGTGCTGCGATGCAGGTCCTCTGTGAACTCGCTGACGGAGAAGAGCGTGAGATTATTTTTACCGTTGGTGTTGGACGGGACAGTGATAATGCCAGAACCCTTGTGCTACAGCACCGCGGGGTAGGAGCTGCCCGGGATGCACTCGCGGCAGTCAAAGAATACTGGAGCCGGACGCTTGGTGCAGTCAGAATTACCACTCCTGACCTGTCGGTGGATCTGCTCGTCAACGGGTGGCTCCTCTACCAGACAATTGCCTCCCGGCTGTTTGCACGTTCCGGTTTTTATCAGTCAGGAGGGGCGTTCGGGTTCCGGGATCAGCTGCAGGATGTGATGGCGCTCATCCATTCCCGGCCTGAACTGACGAGAAAACACCTTCTCCTCTGTGCCGGACACCAGTTTAATGAAGGTGATGTCCAGCACTGGTGGCACCCGCCATTGAACCGGGGGGTGAGGTCCCACTGCTCTGACGACTACCTGTGGCTCCCGTTCGCTGTCTGCAGGTATGTGCTCAGCACCCGCGATACCGGCGTCCTGGATGAGGAGATTCCGTTTCTTGAAGGGCGGAAGGTACTCCCTGAGGAGGACTCGTACTATGATCTGCCGAACCAGTCAGCAACGTCCGGGACCCTGTATGAGCACTGTATCCGGGCTATCCGGTGGGGGTTGAAGTTCGGGAAGCATGGTCTTCCCCTGATGGGGAGCGGTGACTGGAACGACGGGATGAATCTTGTCGGTGCAGAGGGGAAGGGAGAGAGTGTATGGCTGGGATTTTTCCTCTTCGACCTTCTTATGCGGTTTCGTGAGATCGCTGAGATCCACCATGATCCGTCTTTTGCAGAATTATGCCGGGTGAACGCTGAGTGGATACGGGAAAACCTGGAGAGAGACGGGTGGGACGGGGGATGGTACCGTCGTGCATATTTTGACTCAGGTCAGCCCCTCGGATCGTCGCTCAACCCTGAGTGTATGATAGACTCTATCACCCAGAGCTGGGCCGTCCTATCAGGAGCTGCTGCCCAGGAGCGGGCAATAACTGCCCTTGAGGCTGTGCATGAGCACCTCATATTACCCGATGACCTGCTGATAACCCTCCTCACCCCGCCATTTGACACCTCACCTCTTGATCCCGGGTATATCAAAGGATATGCCCCCGGAGTCCGGGAAAACGGGGGGCAGTTTTCCCACGCGGCCATCTGGGTGGTGATGGCGTTTGCAGCACAGAAGAATCTTCAGCGGGCGTGGAACCTGTTGCCCTTCCTCAACCCGATCCACCATAGTAGGACACCTGAGGATGTCAGGAAGTACCGCGTGGAGCCGTATGTTATCGCTTCTGACATCTATGCCGCCCCTCCCCATACAGGTCGGGGTGGCTGGACCTGGTATACCGGGTCAGCAGGATGGATGTATACCCTTATCCTCGAATCGCTCCTCGGATTGCGGATATCAGGGGATTTCATCAGGATCGATCCCTGCATCCCGGTGACATGGAAATCATATCAGATTGATTACCGGTACCGGTCCACGATATACCATATCCTCGTTCAGAATTCCCGGCCTCTGGGGTTCTGCGGTACGGGATCACGTGTCAGATCCGTGGTTGTCGACGGGATTGATCAGGCTGATAAAAATATTCACCTGGCAGATGATCGGGAAGGTCACCAGGTAGTGGTTGACCTTGGGGATTGAGAGAAACGCACGAGAATTTTTTTTTAAAACCCTGATCAAGTCCGGGGTTAGCTGGAATTTTGACCGGATGTATTACTCATCGGGAGACCTTTGAATTCTCCTGTTTTACAGGGTGAAATGAAATAGCCTCCGCTCAATAACCCACCCCCTGAATCCCCCTCAGTATCTGCCTTATCGGCACATCTTCTCCCTGTATCCCTTTCTTCAACTGATTGTTTCAAAATGTTTTTTTTAGGATAGATTTTATGTATTCCCTGTTTGATACTCTGGTCGGATAGAATAATTCCCCTGTTTGAGGATTCATGCCGGATTTCCTCATTCATACAGGTAAACAGAAGCAAAAAGGGATAAAAAATGGGGAACATTCGAATGAATTCCAAAAAGCGATATAAATATGCATCCCTCCTTATGCGCACAGCAGCGGTAAGGAGCTGTCCATGCTCGTAATCCTCCCAAAGGGTGATAACCTGACCGCAGCAGAAAAAATTCTCGACCCAGCAACACTTTCCGGAATACAAAATTCATCGATAACGCAACGTGTGAAAGTCTTTCTCCCAAAGTTCAAGCTCTAGACAGAATACCGTCTACCTGATACTCTGGCTACGATGGGGATGCCAACAGCATTCTCAACCACAGCGGATTTTTCCGGGATGGACGGGACACAAAGCCTGTTCATCGGCAACGTGATCCACAAGGTTTTCGTGGATGTGAATGAGGAAGGGACAGAAGCTGCGGCCGCAACGGCCGTAGTCATAAAGCTCAGTGCTGCTCAAGAAGAGCACCCGATCCCGGTATTCAATGCCGACCATCCGTTTGTCTTCATAATCCAGGATGATGAAACCGCCATTCTGTTCATGGGTCGGGTCACGAATCCGGCCTGAAAACCTTCTTCGGGAAATGGCCGGGCTACCAGAACCAGGAATGCCTGCGGCACGAGGAGTTCGATCATTTCAGCATCGGGCAAGTCGGGGTAACGGTCAAGGTGGATTTTGTCGGGAGACAGCCGGACGGTACTCTTGTCCTCACCGACTGGAAAACCGGCAGGGACTATGACGAGTACGAGACGGAACTTCAGATGGCGGCGTATGTGCTGTGGGCAAAGGAGTATTACACGATGAGTGCCGATGAGATCAGGACCGAACTCGTATTCCTGAAGACCGGCGCAACGA
>CAYWHL010000163.1:0-5129 GCA_964457995.1 uncultured Methanoregula sp.
CTGGTGCAGATCCCGTTGACCAGGATGTCATGGTATCCAGGGGGAATCTTGAAACGCATGTAGCACTTGCCGGGGTCGGGGCTTCTCGGGGCGTGGCGGGAAATACTACAGGAAAGGGTATGAACAGGATTAGTTTTGATTCGGCGGGATATTGATGGCTGTACGGGTTAGTATGAGAATAAATGACAAAGGCGTCTCCGAAGCAATAGGATTTATGCTTATCTTCGGTATGGTGATCGTAGGTATCGGTCTTGTGACTCTCTATGGTTATCCTTTACTCCTCCAGCAACAGGTGAGTGCTGATGAGAAGATCATGGAAAAGAACATGATTGTATTGCAAAACGATATAAAAAGCCTGGCATACAAGGCGGTACCATTCAAGGAGACCTCCTTAAAAATCGGGGGAGGATCATTGACTGTATATAATTCAAGTTACAGTACACCCTCATCAACCATCGAGATCAATGATAATGGTAATAACCCTTATATCCCTGCATTCACCCCCGGTGAGTTGAGATATGAATCGGTGAGTGCCCAGACAGATATCTCGCTCCAGAACGGTGCAGTGGTGCTGCGCAGGCATGTTGAACCCGGATCCGTCATGCTTGCCGAGCCCCGCTGGTTTTTTGACAGCGCCACGAACACAATCGTGTTCAATCTCATCAAAATGACCAGCGACACGATCATGGCTAAAGAAGGTATCGGAACCGTGCAGATGAGGCTGGTGGGTGAGCCCTATTACAGTGCGCTTCCTCTGATTCCCAACGGTCAGAAATTTAAATTGGTGTACACGCCAGACGCATCGGGCGGGGGACAGGATTATTCGGTTGCCTGGGATAATTATATTACAAAAACCTTTGACAATCCCCCGTATATCAGTTTGACCACGAGTGGCGGGCCACCTGGTTCCGGGGCACCGGTTACCTATACACTGAGAAATGACGGTGCTGCCGATATGAAACTTGTAATTAAAATATTTGAAGTAAATATTAAATCAATCTGAAATCCTGTATTTTTTTTATAAAAAAATGATTCCTGACCAGAAGCCTCCAGGGAATGCTCTGACATACATTTCTCTACCAGCCCGAAATGAACATCGGATAATACTCCTTGTTTTAGCTATTCTAAAAAAACACGAACTCCTGTGAATTCACCCTCGAAAATTTTTAATTCCCATGAAACCTCCCCGGGAGGTGCTATCCGGAATACCTGATAAATATTATCCCGGGGATTCAGCCGTGTTAACCGTGTTAGTAAAACGATACACTCCGTTTGGCACCAGAATCCTGAATCGTGCACCTTTACCCGGTTCTCCGGTTTCCTTGATTGTGATACCGCTGAGGGCAAGAATTTCCCGTGAAAGGAATAATCCGTACCCGGTATTAGTGAAATACTCGCGGTTAAAGATTGCCTCCTTTTTATCATAGGGAATTCCAACACCGTCATCTTCGCAGGTTATCTGGAAGCCTTCGGGAATCTCTGTTCCGGACATCCGGAGCTCTGATATATTTCCACCGTAATTGTTGGCATTATCCACGATGTTATAAAATACCCGTTCCAGCAGCGTATCTGCATAGATCTCAACATCATGAATATCTATCCTGATCCTGTACTTTGAGGGGGCATGATTGCCGTTTGCGTTCATGATTACCTGCCTCACATTCTGCCACTGGAGAGCTTTAACGCCAATATCCTGGTAATCCTTGGTAAAGGCGATCTGTTGCTGGATCCTTTCTGCAGCCTGTTTCATGTTGTTAAAATAGGCCCGTGTTTCAGGGTCAAATGAGAATTCCTCTACAAGGTCCATGAATCCAAAGAGCGATAAAAGCTGGTTGGTTACATCATGTCGTGTAATGCTGCTTAACAGGTTTAATTTTTTGTTCGTCTCAAGCAGGGCATTCTCTGTCTGTTTGCGTGCACTGATATCCCCGGCAAAGATCCGTACGCCCACAATTTTTTCATCCCGGATAACCGGCGCGGAATAGAGAAGCACGGGAAACCTGCTGCCATCTTTCTTTACCATCACATATTCGTTCCCGGAAAGGGGCATACCTTTTAATACCCGTGAAAAATTTTCCTGCGCCCTGGCACGTTCTTCCTCGGCAATAAAATTATATATTGTCGCATTTTTCTCAATCTCTCCCTGGGCATATCCAAATTTTTTATAGGCGATCTGATTAATAAACGTCAGGCGACCCTGATAATCAGTTTCCAGCATTACCTCAGGGAATTGTTCAGCAAATTCCCGGAATCGTTGTTCACGTGCCCTGATTTCTTTCTGATCCTGATTGATCTGGTCAAGCATCCTGTTCATGGCAAGGGTCAGATGCGTGATTTCATCATTTCCCGTTGGTGTAACGTGTGCTTTGCCTTTTTTATGCACGGTTATATCGTCTATTTCAGAATTAATAGACTTCAGACGACCGAGTACCTGACTATCCAGCAACCAGATGGTTATCAGACCGATAATAAGCTCGATACCAAGCTGAAGGAGAATAAAAATAAGAATGTCCCTTTTTCCCTGCTGGTAGATATCCCGTGGCATCTGGATGCTGATTATAAATTTGCCCTCCTCGGATATATCCGGTATGACCCTGTCTCCCTCAACGGTATTTTCATCGGGTGTCCGGATCAGAACCTGTGAGGTATCAGCATCGGAAAGCAAGGTCCTGTCGTCAGATGATAACGATGCCTGTTCAAACGGTGTAATCGAAACCTTTGGTCGTGTCGCAAGAGAGAGTTTTACATCTTCTGCATCATCGAAATATCTTCCCATAATGACCACACCGCGCGACGGCCCGGTGAAATCACTGCGGAGAACCGGATACGATGAAAGCATTACCGTTCCCTGCGGGAGGGAAAGAAAACCTGAGGGCATGGAAGTGGTGACCAGATTCCGGAGCGGTGAGCCGTCACGGGCAAGTTCTGCAACAAGATCTGACCGAAGTGGAGTCAGTGTATTTTTCTCCTGATCAAATCCCTCTCCATAGACGATATCGCCCTGTCTGTTGGTGATAATGATAAAGTTCAGGCGCAGGTTTTTGAACGGCGCTTCTCCAGGATTTGTCTGGAAATAGCCAACTCTTTCTCCAGCGACAAACGCATACGTGTCATCCCACGCACCCCAGTCCCTGACGATCACATCCAGATTATTCATCTCATTCTTCACGTTCTGTTCGACAAGATTTGAATAATCGGTAACATATGTTTCCTCTATTTTCCGGTAATTATCAAGAAAAAACGAAAAGGAAATGACCATGAAAATAATGATTATGAATATTATAAAGCCGGTAAGAATAAAAAGTGTCTTTTTCCTGATATCCATGTTACACTATTCTCCTGTGACCGGAACCGGATACCTTTTCTTGATTCTCTGAAGAATCAAACGTTTATTTCCGACAGGATCAGCCACCTCACAGCCATGAATGTGCTGAGCTGCCAGAGAATTATAACGCAGACCAACGTCGTGGCATATAATTGATACACTATCCTGAACTAGTTCCATGATCATTCGGATTTCTTTTCCATCAGGTTCTTTAATCGTTCCTCGCATTCATGCAGTGCCTGCTCCGCCGTATAATGTCCGGCGGTATCCTTGCTTTTTTGCAGTTCTTCGAATTTCTCCTTCAGCTCCTTTTCCGCAGCAGTGAGCTGTGAATAGGCTGCCTGTAATTCTTCTTCCACCTGTTTCCGTGCTGCGTTGTCGATAAAAGTTTCAAGAAGACAGTCGCGTCCGTGAAGCCTTGTCGGGGTAACGTATTTGATGATAGACTTCTTCGCGCCATTGGCTGTGAGGAGGAGCTGTTCTGAGTTGTGAACGCTTAAACCTAAATCCGTGACCGGGCATTTCCCCTTCTCGGAGGGACAGATGAACCCGTGGCAGACCTTTCCTATGATCTGATCTTCTTCAGCACCGATCATTTCCGCGGCGGCAGGATTTGCATCGACAATTATATGGGTTTTTGCGTCAATCATCAGGATTCCGGCTTTGACTGATGAAAAGATAAGATCAAGATAATCCTTTTTAACGGAGAGTTCCAGTTCTGTCTGCTTCTGGCTGGTGATGTCCCGTCCCACCGACTGGTATTCGATAATCGCTCCTTTATCATCAAATATCGCCCGATCGCTCCAACGGTGCCACCTGACCTCCCCATTGTCCATAATAATCCGGTGGATGATAATCGATGTCGGATTATCCGGGGTCAATGTCATAAAATGCTCTCTGACACCGGGCAGATCTTCTTCCGGTATCCGTACGATAAACTTTTTCCCTATGAAATCTTCGCGTTTTTTCTGGAAATACCGGCAGTATGCATCATTCACGAAGTTGTGCGTTCCATCCGGGCTGAACCGGCAGATGAATTCGGTCTGGTCCTCGACTACCGCTTTGTACCGCTGCTCGGATTCCCTGAGGGATTGTTCAGCACGCTTGCGATCTATTGCCATTTTGATCTTATGGGCAAGCTCGACAAACGCGGCTTTGGGCTGCCCTCCTTTCTGGATGTAGAAATCCGCACCGTTATCGATGGCTTCTATGGCAATTTCCTCTCTGCCTTTCCCGGTAAAAAGGATGAAGGGGATGTCGCCATACCCTTCACGGACCTCTTTTAAGAATTCCATACCGTCCTTTACCGGCATCGCATAATCGGAAATGATTGCATCAAAAGTACTTTTATTCAGTAATTCAAGGCCTTCATTCGCTGAGGTTTTCGTAGCAACCGAAAAAGTGTGTGTACGTTCAAGATACACCTTCGCAAGCTCCAGCAGGGAGGGTTCATCATCAACATACAACAATGAATACATATAAATTACTAATAATGCATGTGACTTAAATTCACTGTATATATTCTTTTTTATTTCTCTATAATACATTTCTTATAAAAATAGCAAGAGATCCCCAACTATAAGTTAAGCAGGAAATACGGGTACCATGAATTTTCGGGAGATGAATTGATGGAATGGCGGTATAACAAAAGAGGGATAAATCGAGAACCTTGTAAATTTTATACTGCACGAAAGGGAGTCAGGTGACTGATGCAACCTGATCATCAAAAAGGATTATTAAAAAAAGTTCAAAGATAATTATTGCGCCGGAGCCACTCGACCTGGGGGCCGGTGTAACGGTAGAT
>CAYWHL010000164.1:0-5117 GCA_964457995.1 uncultured Methanoregula sp.
GAGGTGAAGACCGGTGAGACGATCGCTTTTGTTGGTCCTTCGGGTGCAGGCAAGTCAACGCTGGTAAAACTCCTGCTGGGATTATACAGTCCTGTGAGCGGAGAGATCTGGTTCAATGGTCACCCATCTTCACAGATCCGGTATAATCCATTACGGAGGCAGATCGGTTTCGTTTCGCAGGATGCCCAGTTGTTCGCAGGAACAATTAAGGAGAATCTGCTGTTCGTCCAGCCGGATGCGACTGATGAGCAGATGATGGATGCATTACACAAGGCCGCCTGTGATAACCTGGTGAGCAGTTCTGCTCAGGGTATTGATACGGTTATTGGCGAGAGTGGTATGAATCTGTCTGGTGGAGAGAAACAGCGTATCTCCATTGCCAGGGCCCTGCTGCGTCATCCCCGTTTGTTGATCTTTGATGAGGCGACTTCAGCGCTCGATTCATTAACCGAGAAGGATATCACAAATACTATCAGGGATATTTCCATGAGCAAAGATCAGATCTCTCTTTTGATCGCTCACCGGTTGTCCACGATCATGCACGCTGACGTGATCTATGTGCTTGAGCAGGGTAAGATTATTGAGACCGGTTCTCATGCAGGTCTTCTTGATCAAAAAGGTTTGTATTACGCAATGTGGCGCCAGCAGGTTGGTGAACGCAGGAATCCGGTGAATTGATCTTAATCGTGGGACATCATCACCGACAGGGGGTTTAACGACAATGACGGTGGTTTCCGGGCTCAGTCAACAGGTCGGCGGAAAACGATGCGAGCTACCGGTCGCTGTCGTATCACCCCGCTCACTCTCCGTTACTATCCTATAGAAAAAAGGAGATGGACAGGATCTGAGGGATTTTTTTTGAGGATCTTCACGGAACTCTCTGGAAGGTATCAATAAACAGAAGTGCGGGTTCAGCATCGTTCATATAGATGAGTTCGATCTCGTTGTTCGAGATGATGGTCCCATGGTTATACCCCCCATTGTATTCCACCATGGAGAATGTTTTCCCGTCCGGATGAATTACCGCTGAAAATTCTTCTATGTCTATCGTTTTGTTTGCTACTGGTTCAATAAGAATTCCTGAAAAGAACCGGTCATTCTGTTTGGTGACCATCATCGTCAGGAGCCCTGCAGGATATTCCTTATACCCAATACCCTCGATATAGCCCTTCATGGGCCCGGTCCAGTTCCCTACCAGATCCGGATTGGTGGGGGCGGTCGTTGTACACCCTGCACAGATGATGGCCAGGAAGAGCAGCATGATACAGATGATCCTTTTCATGCGTGTAAATTTTTTTTAAAAGGTTATATATCCGATGGAGCGGTGAAGGCCCGATTTTCCTTGATGTCGGAGATATTTTATGAAAACGGATCAAAACAGCCAAAAATGGTCATGTCAGAATCTTTAACGGCATACAAAATTATGGTCATCTGATTATGCAGAGGAAATTGTCCCTGCTTTTATCGTGCCATCAATACGCCGCTCGGTAACCATGGCAAGATCGTGAAGATCCTCCCTGAGGTGCTGGTATTCCGTGAGCGGGAGGATGATTGCGACCTTGTTCCCCTTCTCATCTATTATATATTGTTCGGCTGCACTCATTAGATCTCCTGATTATACCTTGTATTCACCTGAGGATAGAATCGCTTTTTCGTGCAGGATCCTCCAGAAAGAAAAACCGGAAAAATTATTTTCCCTTTTTTACCTTTTTATCCAGTTCGTTTTTTGCACGGCTGAATATGTCATCAAAGGATTTCTGGATCTGCAATTGCGTATCCTTTATGGTTTTTTCAATGTACTGCTTTCCCTCATCGGTTGTTACGAGGTCATGTGTGACTTTCATCACATCATCAATTGACGATATAACGGACTTTGTCGCCTCAGAAAACCTCTTATCAATGGCGTTTTTATTCGTCTGGGTAGCCGAAGGTTCGCTCTCCACTACCCACCGTCCTTTTTCAAAGTGCCCTTTTTCTTCGGTCATATTCTTCACGTATTTCCTCTTTATTGAAATCAGGTTTCATCATAATTAAAAATACCGGCATGAGGCACTGCTCAGGTGTAAACACCATACGGGTAACTTTAAGATCTGGAGAAATATGAAATACCGGACGATTTTTTTAGCTCATTCCCAACTTCCATCAGCCCATAACTTAAGAATATCAAAATCACGCATCCTAGTCGCCTTGCTCAATGCCTGCGCCCGGCTTAGCATCCTTCCTTGAATAAAATCATATTCGCAGAGAATTTTAGAATTCCGGAGTAATGTTGCCCGGATCGGGTGGTGCCGGTATATGACACCTTCCTGTCCTCTGAAATACCATTTTATTCTCTGGAATGTGAGCCAGTCAAGTTTCATGGCCAACGTAGCGTGGAACTTAAATTCGTCGGCAGAATCCAGATCATAGTTCCGTAATGAGCAATACGGGAAGATTGCCCGAAAGAGCTGATACCGGAATTGTTTTAAGGTCTCGTCAGGAGTGATAGTAACAAAAACAACCCTTGTATCGTCAAAAAATCCATACCCTCCCACCTCATATTTTGGAATCTTCTTTTGATTTGTACATACTCTTGTGAAATCTTCGATGAGTTTTTTTTCATTGCGGGTAAAAAAAGGCCCGGCCAGGGTGATATGCGGTATAACCCGTTTGTCCCCAAGATTAAATTTCTCCTGTAACTGGTTGCTTAACTTGCGAATCTGACCCTTCACTGAACCCATCATGCGGATATCGATCAAATAGTGAGTCATTTCTCACCCTATAGTACAACGGCCAGACCGATAACACCATAGTATATTTCCGGTAATTTTTTTTAGAGTACATCACTCTCGAAACGCATATGAGGTTCTGCAACGAATGAACTAGTGTTTTAATAAAAAGAGAAGAGGGAGGGAATCAACAATGATAATTAAAGAGATACATATGAAAATAATTGCAATCGGGCTGTTTCCGGTATTCCTTATACTCGCCATCACATTGCCAAACACCGCCACCAAAGCCATCCTGCTGGCGTGTATTATGATCACTGTTCTTGGGGTATCGTACATAGGAAAGTCAATGCAGAAGAAGGAAGAAAATGAACCCGATGACCTGCTGGCAATTCCACCAAAGAAATCGTAATTTTCTTTTTTTTATGGATACCTCTGTACACAAAATCCCCGTTTGTGGACTAATAGTCTGATTTTTTTATCAATCAGAATAATTTCGCGGAGCTCGACCTGGTCCGGTGTGACAAGAAGCGCTGGAAGCAGAATAGCAGTTACGGGAAATCAGCCAACGCTATCCGGAAGGCCAGGGAGGAGGAGGGGGTCGCTTGGGCCGTCCTGGGAGGGACTGCCCACCGATAAAAAATACCTGATGTCATTCCGGGCTCATTTTGGGCTCCGATTAATGTCTGACACATAAAAAGGAGCCTTTTGCATTCCCCGATTAGTGAAGTCCTTAAATTGGGCGTATTTTGCCAAACATTTGGGATCACATTTCTTCTGGAACAGAGCCCGAATTAAACCCTAATTATCGAATATGTCAAAAGTGGTAATTCATGGGAGGTCCTTACAAAACCTTCCCCCGGTTAATAAATTCTGTCTGAATCAGCTTTTCCTCATTGGCAAACTATTTGGTATGAAGAAGCGCTATTACGAAATAGTAAAGTGAATTACGAACAACGAATACCGAACAGCCAATGCCATGAATTTCAACAATTTCACCATCAAATCACAGGAAGCCGTTCAGAAAGCAATGGAAATTGCAACGGCAAAACAGAACCAGGCTATTGAGACTTCGCATTTACTCAAAGGTATGCTCATCGTTGACGAGAACGTTATTCCTTACCTCCTGAAGAAACTGAATGCGAACCTTGATAGTTTCACCCCTGCACTCGACAGGATCCTCGATTCTTATCCCAAAGTCAGTGGCGGGGAGCAGTTCCTCTCAAATGATACCTCAAAAGCCCTTCAAAAAGCCACCGCACTTTCCCAGGAATCCAAGGATGAATTTGTCTCATTGGAGCATCTTCTCCTGGGAATTCTTTTTGGGAACGACAGCACTTCGAGGCTCCTGAAGGAGAACGGGGTAACGGAGAAAGACTTAAAAACTGCCATCCGCGAGTTGCGGAAAGGTGAGACCGTGAACAGCCAGAACGCAGAAGATACCTATAACGCCCTGAACAAGTTTGCCCGGAACCTGAATGATCTTGCCCGTAGCGGGAAACTCGATCCGGTAATTGGTCGTGACGAAGAGATCCGCAGGGTGCTGCAGATTCTTTCACGGAGAACGAAAAACAACCCCATCCTTATCGGGGAACCTGGTGTGGGAAAGACTGCTATTGCCGAAGGTCTTGCCCACCGGATCATTGACGGGGATGTGCCGGATAACCTGAAGACCAAGCAGCTCTATGCCCTCGATATGGGAGCCGTGATCGCCGGGGCAAAATACAAGGGAGAATTTGAAGAACGGCTGAAAAGCGTGGTCAAGGAAGTGATATCGGCTGAAGGGGAGATCATCCTTTTCATTGACGAGATTCATACCCTGGTCGGGGCCGGCGCCAGCGAGGGTGCAATGGACGCCGCCAATATTCTCAAACCAGCACTTTCACGGGGAGAATTGCATGTCATTGGTGCAACTACCTTAAAAGAATACCAGAAATATTTTGAAAAGGACAAAGCGCTCGAGCGACGTTTCCAGCCGGTGATGGTAAATGAGCCGGATACGCTGGATGCCATTTCTATCCTTCGTGGAATTAAAGAGAAGTACGAAACCCATCACCATGTGCGAATCAAGGATGAGGCTATCATTGCCGCCGTTGAACTCTCGCAACGATATATCTCCGACCGTTTCCTGCCTGACAAGGCTATTGACCTTATTGATGAGGCTGCATCAAAACTCCGGCTCGAGATCAACTCGAAACCGGAAGAACTGGAAATCATTGAACGGAAGATCCGGCAGCTGGAGATCGAACGGGAAGCCATCAAACGAGAGAAAGACCAGGGAAAACTGAAAGGCCTGAACGAGGAGATCGCGAACCTGACCGAGGAACGAGACCGGTTGAATGCAAAGTGGCAATCGGAGAAAGATCTTGTTGAACAGATCCAGTCGCGGAAAAATGAGATCGAGAACCT
>CAYWHL010000165.1:0-4948 GCA_964457995.1 uncultured Methanoregula sp.
GTGGGATTCGTATCCTCGCACTAAAATCGTATGTGCAGAAAAATTATCTGACGATAAAAACGATTGGCTCTTTTTTTGTTCATACCAAATTTTGATTTTCACGAAAAAATAGTAATAAATCCTGAATGAATGTGGGAGCGGTGATACCATGACAACGTCAGTAAAGGAACAAATTCATGCGCAGATTTCCGGGGCACTTGCAGGAGCGAAGTTCCCGGGTAAGAGCCGGAACTTTTTTATTGAGAATTTTTAAGGGACCGAACAATCTTGCTGACTTCGAATCCCGCCATGAACACCACCGCGATGAGTACGATGACCATGAAGTTTTCAGGGGTAATACCCGATACTCCTACCCTCTGGCCGATGAGCGGGACTGAGAGTGCGAGGCCGAGGAACACAAACGCCCCTGCCGCCCAGAGGACCATCACCCGGTTGGTAAAAATCCCGATGCGGTACAGGGAATCGTGCATTGACCGGGACACAAAGGCAAGCAGGATGTGCCCGATGATCCAAGCAGAGAACGCTGCGGTTCCTGCCGTTGTCCCGTCAAATCCCTGGTGCACGGCCAGCCAGTACGTCAGGAATACGGTCATGAACAATGCAACAGCTCCCAGTGCGATGCCGGTCAGCATTGGCGTGCTGAGGAAGGGAGAGCGGGGGTCACGTGGCGGCCGCACGTCAATGGAGGGTTCTGCCGGTTCTGCGACAAACGATGCGGAGGCCCCGAGGTCCATGAAGAGCTCCAGCAGGATGATCTGGATGGGTGAAAAGGGGAACGGGAGCGCCAGCACGAGCGATGCGCAGAAGACGGCGACCAGCGCCACTTTTACCGAAAGATAGTACTTCACGCCCTTCGAGAGGTTGTCAAAGATACGCCTGCCTGCAAAGATCCCTTTGCCGACCGTCACGAAATTGTCATCGGCCAGCACGATATCGGCCGCCTCCTTTGCCGCATCCGTACCTTTGATCCCCATCGCGATCCCGATATCAGCACCCTTCAGTGCGAGGGAGTCATTCACGCCGTCCCCGGTTACTCCGACCACTTCGCCGTTGTCCTGGAGCGCTTTTACGATCCGGTACTTATGTTCCGGGGCAGCCCGGGCAAATACGGAAATCTTCTTCACGATCTCCCGGATTTTCGCATCGGAGAGTGCATCGAGACCCTGTGCGTCCAGCACCTCACCGGTCTCAATCCCGACCTGTGCAGCAATCGCCCCGGCGGTCTTCGGGTGATCGCCCGTCACCATGATAGTCCGGATCCCTGCCCGGTGCGCCCGCCCGATCGTCTCTTTCACCCCCGGGCGGGGCGGGTCTTCTATGGCAATGAGGCCGTCAAAGACAAGGTCCCGCTCAAGACTTTCGAGCGGGGCATCCTTTTCCGGTTCGGCAAGTGAGCGGTGCGTAACGGCAACAACCCGTCTTCCCCGTGCAGTCTCCTGCTCCAGTGCGATGCGTATCTCCTGCGTCCCGCCGGAAACAGCTGCGAGCACTTCTTCGGGGGCACCGGTCATATACAATGCACTCGTCCCGTCCCGTTCCCTTATGACCGTCCGGGTCTTTCTCTGGTTGTTGAACGAACGCTCCCGGACAATGGTCCCCTCACCGGGCCCGATCTTTGCCAGTTCAGCCTTCCCGATAATCGAGAGGTCCGTAATGGAGAGGGAGAACGGGGTCATGGCAGACCGTGCCGATTGCAAAATCTTCGCTTCATCCCCGGGAGGGTAGCAGGCCACTACCTGCATCCTGCTCTCCGTGATGGTCCCGGTCTTGTCCGTGACGATCACCGTTGCATTGCCGAGCGTCTCTGCGGCCTTGAGCTTCTTGACCAGGAAGTTCTCTTTTGCCAGCATGAACGAGCCAAGCCCGAGGTTCATCGTGATGATGATCGGCAGTTCCTCGGGGATGGTGGCAAACGCGAGTGCGAGCCCGATAAGGAACATCTCGCGGAGCGGCTGACCCTGGAAAAACCCGATAAGCGGAATGATGACCGAGAAGAACAGTGCGACAAAGACCAGCGTCTTTGCAAGCGCCTTCATCGCGAGCTGGAGTGGGGTCCTGGGCGGCCGTATCTCCTGTGCGAGAGCGGCAATCTTCCCGATCCGCGTGCGGGCCCCGGTCTGCGTCACCTCCAGCAACCCTTCACCGGCAATGACCAGCGTGCCTCCAAAGGACTCGTCGCCGGGTGACTTCTCTCCGGGATACGACTCCCCGGTCAGCGATGACTCGTCCACCTGCAGGCTGACCGACGAAAGAAGCTTCCCGTCAGCCGCGATCCGTGTCCCGCTGGTGAGCACGAGCAGGTCCCCGGGCACCACGGACTCGGTGGCGACTTCCGTGATCCGGGCATCCCGAAGGACCTTTGTTTTCGGGGATGCGAGGACTGCAAGGGAAGATATCGCCTTTTTTGCCCGGTACTCGTTGGCGATTTCAGCCACTACCAGTGCAGCGATGATTGCATAGAGGGTAAGGGCATCGCGGAGCTCGCCGAAGATCGTGTAAAAGAAACCGACCCCGAGTAAGAGGAGGATCATCGGTTCCGTTATCTCCTCTTTTGCGATGCCGAGGAATGAAATTTCGTGGGGCTTTGCGATCCGGTTCGGGCCGATGCGGCTGAGGCGTTCAGAGGCTTCCTGTTCGGACAGTCCTGAGGGCATTTGGTGTGCCGGATCTGCTTCCATGGGTAGATATCAGGTTGAGAGGGTATTGATGATTTCTCTGGTTTTAGAAGGGGAGATTAATCTCATTGGTGGTTACAAAAACGATTATAGCACATCACAAAAGACTTACGCCGACTGGCAAAGAATGGGATTCTCAAAGGGAACGTTACACTACATGAAAAAGAATGCTGAGACCGGCAAACCATTCAATTTTGTTCTTGTTGCATTCCAAGTTATTGTCGAGGGAAAGATGGTCAAACCTCTTGCTCCTTATTCGAAAGATCCACAAACGATTGTCCATCAGCCGTTCATCGATTACGAGACCGGTGAAGTAAAACAGGGTTCTCACTATTTCAAATCATTGAGCAGGACTATTATGGAATATATCGACCATCCTGAAAGCAAATACGAGGGGGATGTTGGTTCATTGAAACGAAGGGATATTCTTGCTGATGAAATTATTCACATCGGAAACGAAGCAAATAATATCGATGAGCAACCTTTGAAAACAATTGAAGCACAAGTGTTCTGGAATAAACAATCTATTTGTCAAAAGGTTCTTTTAATATCACAATCCGACGCTGAAATTATTGGCGTAAGGTGAAGCGTTTTAAAGTATATCAAAGATGGGATACGAAATGAAAAGAAAATCAACTTGAATACTAAGGCAATTACGCGATTAATAAAAAAAATTTAAATTTACTGAAAATTTTTCATTCAATTTTCTCTCTCTCTAAATAAAATTATTATTTTTTAAATTTATCAGAATCGAGAAATGGAGACCATTGTTTTTCTTTATTTTCAGAGTCATAAATGAAATGTATTTTAAAATTTTCTTTTTCTGAACCTGAAAACCAATTCCTTAAAAGTATTTCTTGCCATGAATCGCTCGGCTCAATTTTTAATGTTTTTTCAAACTTTAAAGTTTCATCAGAAGCAGTTTCTCCAAACTTTTTCAAAGCATTAGAAATATTTTCTTCTATAATTAATTTTTTTCCGGTTTTTTTCGCGAATTCATTTTTTAAAAAAGTTTCACGATTGGAATATGTTTCATCACGCGTAATTATAATCAAATCATTTTTTACATTATTTATTATTAATTCCCATATAATTTCATCCCCAAGTGAATTTTTATCAAGGCTAGTTGGAGGATTTCCGATTAATTTTCTTTTCTCAGCTTTTTCAATAATACGATCGTTTCTTAATAATTTCTCGACATTAGAGGATTCAAATAATTTTTTAAAACTAGTATAAATTGGATCTTTTTCGGGATTATCTAACATTGTTTGAAATTCTTTAATCAAATTTCTAGTCTCTAATTTTAGGGATTCTTGTAATTTAAGGATTTTTTTGAAATTAGATGACTCTCTAATTAATGAAGTGGAGTGTAAATCAAGATGATAACTTTTATTAATTTTTTTTATTAAGTCTAATATTAAAACATCCCTATTCCTCAAAAATTCATCAAATATTTGATCCGACAAGATTAAATGAGGTTTAAATTTCTCGATATCTTCAAAAATTCTTAATGTATCATTATTCGATCTGTATAAGCCTAAAAAAATATTTGTATCTATAACAATTTTTTTCAATTCTCTCAAATTTAAATTATATTATGATAACTTAATAATTAGTGTTTAAATTTTACTATCCAAGTTCCTTTAATCATAATATAATGGAGTTCTAAATTTTTAAGATACCTATAACCCACAATATCAATGCGAGAGTCCGGATTCGAACATTTTCCTCTCATCATCGCCGATCATCACGAGCCTCGCATTCCTCTCACGTTTTCCGAGACAGACCGGCGGTACGTGTGGGTGTAAGCAGGGGGTCCTCACACAAGCCATCTCCCCCATATTTTACGTCGACAACCTACGTGAGAATTCATCTATCCGACCCCCAAAACAGCCCTTCCTTTCACTTTCCACCTCCCCCAGCCCATCCGGCAAGCGATCGGCCATCCAAAAGGTGCTATTAGCGCACTTTTCAGAGCCAGATTTATGCCGAATTCCGCTAAACGGAGCACATTCTGGAGTTTCCCAAAATTTGTGTGCTGGAATTCAGCGAATTTGAGCTGTAAATGGAACCATGACCCTTTCGTGAACAGGAGGTCTACGACGGAGAAGTATGCTGGGTAGAGTGCTGGTCACCTGTGGTCCCGGACCGGGATGATCGATCGCGAAAACGGTGTTCCTTTCATGCTGACCGTGCTACCTATCCAGCCACCCTGAGATTTGCCTCCCAAAAGCGTCCATTAGCGTACATTTTCCTGCTCAAAAATTGCGTAT
>CAYWHL010000166.1:0-4897 GCA_964457995.1 uncultured Methanoregula sp.
CCCGGCAAAAGCACTCTCATTGTCGGCTGAAGCAATCGTGAAAAATGGCGGTGAAAAGCCGGTTGCTTTAGTATTTGGCCCGGAAAATTCTGCTGTTAGTGAACGTCTCGTCTTCGAATCAGCACGTGAGGCGAGGGCTAAGGGGTATTCATACCTCTATGTTATTGGTGTCGGTACCCAACCGAATGCCCGCCTGCTCATCGAGCAGTGTAAAGATGTTGTAGGCATTCCTGCCACGTTTGTAGCAGTAACACCGGATATCATGATGGGTGATCTGCTAAAAAACATGCGGTCGAGCCAGATCTTCAGTGTATGCGGCCTCCCGGATATTAAGATCAAACAGGTAGAGAGAGGAAAAAATAAGGATTCGCAACGCTTCGAAGTGGAACTTCTCGGAATGGATATCTTTGATCCCATTACAATGGAAAGCAAACATATGGCAGGTAATGACGTCCCGGCATGGTTCCTTGATACAGATTACAACGGGCTCTGCTTCCATGTCTGCCAAGCATTCTTCCCTAGAACCGGTGCATGGGAGAACCTAAAGAAATCGCTGGGAAACGTTTACGATGATTCAGTCTGGGAACACCTGTCCGGAGCAACAAGTGCTCCGTTCTATGCTGGTGATTACAATCAGATTGCCGTCAAGGTCATCGATGACCGGGGCAATGAGCTCATGATACTAAAGCCCCTTGAGGAGAATAAGGAATGACGGATTTCGAAGTCCCCGAACCGATCCTGAATTCCCCTTACAAAGAACCACAGGAATATTGGCATATCGTTGAGGGAGAAACTCCGGTAAAAATAACCGGGCGAAGATCTGCGGGCTATTATTTTCGCGACCCTCATGCCGAACAGGGGACAACTGAAGAAGACGTACGTGGGATTTTAAAGGATCTCCCGCAGGTTAATCTCATCCGGGAGCGCGTAAAGCAGTGGCAGGACCAGGGATATCCGGGAGTCACGCGGACAACCCTTGATCTTCTGACCTACTGGCAACGGGATGGCCGTGAAACACAACTCTTCTTTGCCCAGCTTGAAGCTGCCAAGACTGTCCTTTTTCTCAAAGAAGCTCGACAGGACTTCCTGCAGGGAATTGTAATCCCAAAGGAAGAATTAACTGATAAACAGAAAGAGAACGGCTACTCGGCATTTACCAGATATGCATGCAAAATGGCAACAGGATCCGGTAAGACTATGGTTATGGGAATGTTGATAGCATGGAGTGTTCTCAATAAAATCAGCTCTCGCGCTGACATTCGGTTTTCTGATGTTGTTCTTGTCGTCTGCCCGAACATTACCATCAAAAACCGGCTTCGGGAACTCGATCCAAACGAGGACGATGCAAGCATCTACCGAACTCGTGATCTTGTCCCCCCACATCTGATGCCAAACCTTCGTCTAGGAAAAATCATCATCACAAACTGGCATTATTTCGAGCCAAAATCAAATACAGTTGCAGGGGATACGGCACGGGTTGTCAAAGCCGGGATACCAGTTCGGGTCAAAGAATCCATATCTATAGGTCCAAAAACTACAACCGCAAGAGGCACGCGATATCTCAGCTTGCAGGACTACCAGAGCCAGCTCAATGCTGGATTACTCACGGTACTAAAAGAAGAAAAAGACAAGCAGGGGAATCTGAAGAAGATCTTTGTTGAATCAACCAAATACATCGAAAGTGAAAAAGCGCTTGTCAATCGTGTTCTCGGACGGGAGATCGGGAGCAAAGAAAATATTCTTGTCATCAATGATGAAGCCCACCATGCGTACCGGATCCAAAAAGTGGAAACAGAAGAAGGTGATGTCCAACAACTTCTCATTGAAGACGATGAGGAAGATGATGAGGATTTTACCCGTGAAGCAACGATTTGGATCGAAGGCCTTGATAAAATCAATAAACAAAAAACGATCAACTTCTGCGTTGATTTATCAGCAACTCCCTACTACCTCAATAGTTCTGGCCAAAAAGCAAACCAGATCTTCGAATGGGTCATCAGCGATTTTGGACTAACGGATGCAATCGAGTCTGGTCTAGTAAAGATCCCGCAGCTCGTTGTAAGAGATACAACCGGTGCGCCGATACCTAGCTATTTCAATATCTGGCAGTGGATCTTAACCAAACTAACACCCGCTGAACGTGGGGGGAAAAAAGCCAGTCCCAAACCTGAGGCGATACTCAAATGGGCACACACCCCGATCGTCATGCTTGCCGGACTCTGGAGAGATCTCAGCTTACAGTGGAAAGAACAAAGGGAAGATCCGAGGTCCCCGGTGTTTATTATCGTGTGTAAAAATACAAAAATAGCGAAGGTGATCTTCGAATGGCTTGCAGAAAACCGTTGTCCTCCTGGGGTTCCGCAAGCGAATATCCAAGAACTTCTGAATACTAAAACTGAACAGAATACAATCAGGGTTGACTCGAAGATCGTCTCAGAAACGGATTCGGACACGGCAAAGAACGACGAATCCCGCTGGATGAGGCATACTCTCGATACTGTTGGAAAAATTGACTGGCCACGGGACAAACAGAAACGACCGATATATCCTGAAGGATTTGAGGAACTCGCAAAAAAATTAAAACGCCCCCTACACCCCCCTGGCAGGAATGTAAAATGTATCATTAGCGTCAGTATGTTAACAGAGGGGTGGGACTGCAATACAGTTACTCATATTATCGGTCTACGACCGTTTATGTCTCAGCTTCTTTGTGAACAGGTCGTAGGAAGGGCATTGAGACGATCAATCTATGACGTTGGTGAAAATGGGAGATTGTCTGAAGAAGTCGCCAAAGTATTCGGAGTACCCTTTGAGATCATCCCCTTCAAAAAAACTGAAGGACCGATAGGGAAACCATCAGAGAGACGTTTCATTCATGCCATTCCTCAAAAAGCACAATATGAAATAAAATTCCCTAGAGTCGTTGGTTATCATCAGACTATTCATAACCGGATAACAATCGACTGGGATTCCATTGCCCCGGTAAAACTAGACCCGATGGACATTCCTCCAGAAGTCGAGATCAAGGCATCATTACTTCTTAACCGGGGGCGCCCGTCACTTTCAGGACCAGGAAAATTGGAAAGAGTTGATTTAAATCCATTACGACAAGGGCGCAGATTGCAGGAATTAACCTTTGAAATTGCCAGCGATCTGACAAAAGAATACGTTTCCCATTCGGACAATAAAGTACCGGCTCATGTGTTATTCCCACAGATACTGAAAATTGTCCAGCGGTTCCTGTCAGAAAAAGTAAAAGTAATCCCACCGGCTGATATTCTCGATTCTTTTTGTTCTCCATATTACGGTTGGATTATTGAGCGGGTGCGCGAAGCTATCAAACCTGATACTTCTCAAGGTGAAGAACCAGAACGGCCAACGGTTGAAAAAAATCGTGAGATGGGCTCAACAGCAGATATAGAATTCTGGTCATCACGAAGAGTTAACGAGGTTGTTCACTCGCACATCAATTACATTGTAATGGATACTCAGCGTTGGGAACAGTCCACAGCGTATATCCTTGATACACACCCAGCTGTTGAAGCATTCGTTAAAAATGCAGGCTTGGGCTTTGGTATACCCTACATCCATGATGGGCAGCCCCATGATTTCATTCCAGATTTTATCATCAGATTAGATACAGATCCCCCGATAAATCTCATTCTTGAGACTAAGGGATTTGACAGACTTGCGGAAATAAAGCAGCAAGCAGCAGAACGATGGATAAAAGCTGTCAATGCAGAAAAAAAATATGGCTTATGGACATTTAAGATGTCGAGAAATATCGATCAAATTAGGGAATATATCGATAAACTTGTCGAACAAAACCCACGATCAAAGAACGATGACATGAATATGATGAAAATAGGAGAGCAAATACCTTTGAAAAATTTCCAGAATATTTTAAAGAATGAGGAAATTGGAAATTTTCCAATTGAGATTATCAATGAAGAAATTATTCTAGATATCAAAAAGACTAAGCCAGACACGATATATTCAATCCAAATCGATGATAATTTGATTGGATTAAGGTTTACCAATAAAAATTGTCTTGAAATGTACAGTATTGAAGAAAGGGAGGCAAAATAATGAATGTACCCGAATTAAAAATCTCTCTTCCCCTCTCATTAGAATATCAAAAAAAAGAAATTATTGTTACTAAAAGAATTGAAACGGATGAATGTGAAGTTTGTAAAGTAAAAATAGTCTCAACTTCAAGTTGGCTTGGATTAAGTGAAAATAAGTTTGTCGTACATTTAAAACATAACGAGAAAATCCAAATTAAAAAAATTCCCAAATAACAATCTCGTTTCTAAGTCGAACTTAGGTTCTAATAATCGAATCGTGATAGTAGCGACGCTCCTTTTTTCGAAACCCACTTTCGCACCCCTTAGTCCTGATCCTTATCTCACTGAGAGCGGGAGTGATCCGGGGCCATGTTGATCGAACTCCGCAAGGGGATGATGCTTCACCCATGCACCTTCAACGCGGTAATCGCACCCGAGAAGGTGATGATCTCCGCACTCAACAACAACAGAGATCTCCAACGGTTCCTCTTCCTGTACGTGAGCGGCAATTACTCACGTCTTCTCTCTTCGATTAACCGTTCATCCAAAAACTTTGAAGCCCGCAGGGCATTCACGGCCCACCAGCTCTTTACCATCCTTAAAGAAGTGAGCCACACGGTCCTGCTCATTGAACATGATCCGACGCTCTTCGATGGAGCAGAGGAGATGATGCAGCAGATTGCGGGGATGCTCAGAGATATCAGCCGTGAATCGCTCGTTATTTTGTATACTCGATCTATCGATCGTCCATTCTCTGTGTTAATGCGACAAGCTACTCACATCATCGAGTTTGCGCCGGCTGACGATTTTGTCGGGACTCCCCAGTATCG
>CAYWHL010000167.1:0-4853 GCA_964457995.1 uncultured Methanoregula sp.
TGCAGACTGGTGTGAAGTCGGCCGGGTGCGAGAACATCTCCACCCTTTTTCCCTTCAGGTCCGAAAGCTCGATCGGCCCATGCGTCGTCTCCGCTTCAAAATCAGGCGCTGGCTCTCCGAGAACGGGGAAGGTAATGCAGGTATCTTCTTCCATCATTTCACATCCGGATAGTCTCAGGGCATGACCTCATCGAGCTGTGCCTTGCCGTATACGTACGCAGGCATTCCGGATAGCAGGAAGGTGACGCGGAGGGCCTCCTCAATCTCTGCTTTAGTAACCCCGAGGGTCTTTGCACCAGCCAGCTGGGCGTGGACTGCATGCTGATCGCGCAAAGCTGCCGCAATAGCAATGGCGATCAACTTTTTTGTCTTCTTCGACAACTTACCATCATCCCAGATATACTGCTCGAATTTCATAACGAGATTGAACATTTCGGGCTCTTTTGTTGTTAACTCCCGGAAAAATTTCGGCACTTTTCCAATCATCTTCTCAAGGTTTTCGAGTTCTTTATGACTGCTTTTTTTGGCTGCACTCATTTTTACAGGTTTTTTATTGGATACAGATTTTTTTGCTGCCATAGCTTTACTCACTCTCCAGTTTCATTGGCTCGCCACAACAGACAAGTTCGCCGCCCCCAACCTCCTTTACTACAACAATATTATAGCATATCTCGCATTTGAAAACCTGCCCCTCTTTTGAAACGTTTACCATGTAGAGATCCTCCTTCCCTGTCAGATAAAACTGGGAGCAGCAACCCTGCGTTCATGCTTTTTGCAGGAACTCCCAGGAGTCACACTTGCTGTACGGTGCCCTAAAAGGAAAAATAAGAAGTTACAGATTGCTCTTCCCGCGTTTTGGTGGGTGTTTTGCATCCTCCGGAGTCTTGATGTCCGGGCGGATGTGCGTCATAGGGAAGCACTGGTATTCTTCACAGGCACATGCAGGACATTTCCTGAGATCCTGCTCGCTCTTGTCAAGAGTGAGTTCCTTCCCGCAATCAATGCATACATATTTTCCCGGGCCGACTTTTTGTCCCGCGTTGTACGTCTTCTGTTCGGTCAAACGATTCACCAAAACTTTCATGCACGTCAAAGATATTTATGAGTTGCGTTCGTGTCACCGGATCAAATGCGGGGATGTTCTTTATTATGGTCATATGACTATTGTGCATAAGTATAAGGCACTTTTTCTCCTCTAGTCTAGTATGGGAAAAAAAGTCATTGGAATTCTCGGGAGTCCCCTGACTGAAGGGAATACCGCACAGCTGTTCGAGCGGGCACTCAAAGGGGCTGAAGATGCAGGGTGCGAGGTAGAGAAAATTGTTGTTGTCAATCTCGATTTTCAGGCATGCCAGGAGATGATGTTCTGCAAGGATCATGAAACCTGTATCCTTGATGATGATATGCAGGCGATGTACCCGAAACTCCGGGAAGCAGACGGTCTTATCATCGCAACACCAGTCATGACCATGGGGATTCCGGGAAAACTCAAATCATTTATTGACCGGTTCCAGGTCTTTTTTATGGCAAAGTACGTGCGGAAAAAATCTCTCGTATCAAACGAAAAGAAAAAAGGGCGAAGAGGACTTTTTATCTCTATCTCCGGTATGAATATACCGGAAGTATTTGTCGGTGCGAAGTTGACGATAAAGGCATTTTTTGATATCATCGACTGCCAGTATAGCGATGAGCTCCTGATCAGCGATATGGACACTATTCGTGATATACGGTCTCAGCCAGTCCTGCTCGAAACCGCGTATAATAAGGGATTTGCATTAGGCAAGTCCCTTGGCTCCTGACATAAAAATACCCCTCTTTTCATCTTTATCAAGACATGAAAATCACAGAATGAAAAATGAGTGGTTTAACTTATTTTTTCCTAATCATACTGATAATCATTCCCATGATAAGTATCGAAAGCACGATTCCCGTGATCAGGTAAATGACCGGCCCTTCGAATCGAATATGAGGAACCGATACACCTCCCGGATCTTTAGGGTAGGTTGTCTGAAAATTTGTAATGGCCTGCGACATATTCACTTCTTTTAACAGAATTCCGGTCTTTTTGTCCTTCAACTCAAATGTCATCTGGTTTTCATAGTAAGGAAGAATCAGTGTCAGGTCAGCATTAGCAGAATAGGTAAGATATCCGGATAAATATTCGGAAGAATTATTGTCATTTTCGAGGAAATCTCCTAGCTGATACCGGGGGTCCCACACGTCAAATTCCCGGATTGTAGAACCATCCGATGATTTTATAAATCCCTTATAGTCCCCGTATCGGGATTCGATATTTGGGGCATGGCCGTAACGCATCTCAACCGAATTTTCCGTGATGCCGCTTTCATTGACGGTCAGGTGCATGATAATAATTTTGGAATAATCGGCAGGTTCAGCCGCAGTCACAAAACCGGTACCCTGCAGGAGCACCAACAGGATAAGAACCGCAACCATGAAACGCTTCATATCTCCCACCTGTTTATCGTATCAAAAATATAACGGATCCGGGTGGTTGAAGCATTGCCAAATCTGCCGGAATATGCTCCGCTGCCCATGATATCGGGATCTGTATCCGCTTTCCAGAAATTTTTAACACATGGATCTTTCGATCTGCTACTGGCAGGTTTTAAAATCTGCCTGCATGCTGATGTATCCCAATGCTCTTGTTCAGCATTTTTTATGCATGACTCCTCAGTACTCCAGACATTGGGAAAAGGAGAGTTTTCCACGTAATAGGTTTCCCCGCAATAGGTGTCGATCAACCCAAAGACTACATGGCCGCACTCATGCAGAAAAATCATGGAAGCATCTGCCGGCGCTTTCAGCCAGGACCCCGATCCTGGCCCAAGGCCGTTTGCACATCCATTGGGCTCACAGGGGCTTCCGGAATAGATACCTTCGTAAGAAGGGTACATGATAACTGCCACATCAGTGAATGGAGCATTGTCCCAGAATTCATCGGGTAGCTTTCCTGCACACCCGTCAAAAGCATCAGCGAAGTTTTCCTCATCCCAGTAATAGTAAAAATTAAAGCGTTGCCGGAAATCATCAGGCAATCCCACAAATCCTGAAGTCAGGACATCCATCTTAAAAAAGATATTGTGAATTTTGTCGTTTACATCAGTGACAAACCTTTGTTCATCCCCAGTGTATATAGTAATCGGAATTTTTGTTCTGGAATTACAATTATATGTGGTTTTTGAAGCCACAAAAATGATGTCAATTTTTTCATCTGTTGATCCATGAATCTGTAGTGGGATTAGCTTTGACCGGTTGAGAAGGACAGAAACCTGCTTCTTTTCAGTCATATCGACTGACCTTGTTACCTCCTGATAGCCTGTTTTTGCGACCCTGACAGAATGTGATCCCTTCCCGATATCAGTGAGAATCTGCTTTCCATCCTGCTCCGAAGTGGTCCCGACAGACCTCCCGTCAAGATAGACATGTGCCCCCCCAATAATTTTCCCGTTTATTGTTTCTCTGGCAATTATCGTGAGATCGAACTGGTTTTTCCGAAAAGACTCGTTGTGTGAAGGGCTTTTTAGTATTTTGATGATTGCGGTCTGGTTTTTCTGGAAGGTTTTCGGATCCGTTAATATGCCTGTTACAAAATAGCCTTCATATGGAGCAAGGGCAATATCCTGTACCGCTATTGGTTGCCCGAGACTGAACGTTATATTCTGATTCTCCCTGCCATCAAAATCGATTTCGTATACAGTAATCTCTCCTGTTTTTTCATATTCTGATCCCTGGAATGAACCTGCGATAATGGTGATGCCATCTGCGGTCTGTACAAGGAGGTTCCCACTGGTTTTCCCTGCCCCAATAAAGGTTTTTTCCCATTGCTCTTTACCCAGATCGTCAGTCAGTATCAGGAAAAGATCCTTTCCTCCGTCGGTTGTCTTAACGGAATCGGCTGTACCCATGAGGATATACTCCCCATCCCCTTTTTGTATGACGGATATTTTTTCATTCTCCACTCCACTTCCGTACGTGGCAAACCACTCCTCATCGCCAAATCCGTTCATCTTAAGCAGGAAAGCTTTGGCACCTTCAGCACTCCCATAACTTTCAGTCGTACCGCTGACTATATACCCCCCATCTTCTGTCTGCCGGATGAAATTCGCAAAATCGTTTTTCTCGCCGGTAAAAAAACGGGTCCACTGTTCCATTCCTTCTGCATTGGTTTTAATGATATATCCATCCCAGAGAGACGATGTGGGAGTATCCCCCCTGAATACAGAACCGGCAATGATTAAACCCCCGTCACTCGTTCCACGAACAGAATTGCCATCGCAACGTTCACCGTTCATGAATATACGCATCCATGTCTTTTTTCCGGATTGATAAAGTTTTAAAAGGAAGATCCCATTTGTGAGAGTATCATTGGAACTTCCGACAATAGCAAATCCTTTATCCGGCGTTTCAATAACGGAATAGCCCTCGTAAGGAGTTTCTGTTTCTGTCCAGTCCCACATTTTTTTACCGTCGGTATCCGTTTTGATGACTGAAATACCGGACTTGCCTGATGACGATATAAAATAGCCGGTGGCTACCGCTCCCCCGTCACTTGTGGCAGCGATGGAATGTATCTTGCCACCAGTTTCCTGATCAAATGATTTTACCCATCCGATATGAGGACCTGCATCTGAAGGAGCATCTGTGGCTGCAATGGCCGGGCAGATCATAAAAAATGGAAATCCAAAAAAGATCTGGACGAAAAACAGAGCTATACCACAGCGGTAAAAAACGGGGAGATCCATCCGTTTTGCATCAGACCAGATCATCAGTAATCCTTATACTCCAGACTCTTAATCCATGAATATATAATTTCTTTGAATTCGTGTATACAT
>CAYWHL010000168.1:0-4848 GCA_964457995.1 uncultured Methanoregula sp.
GAAAGATCCTCGACCCTGTCTAAGAGCCATTCAAAAACTTTGCTTGTATCATCGGGGTCAAAAGTTCTTGTGCTATCGGTTTGGCCAAAATAATATTTAATCCCTTTACGGTCTGTAACAAGCCAATGCGTATTGTTGATAAATTCAATTTTGTGTTAAATAATGGACTTGCAGCAGATGAACTGTTTGAAAACTTATGTAATGCAGATTAGGTTGATTCCTGTGTACTTTTTGCCGGAATGCAATTCCAATCCATTTGTTTGACTTGGGACATTGAAATGGATGTTTTACAAAAGTCAATGATATGATAAACTTGTAGGCGGAAAGGCACTGATAAATCTGTATGTATCATAATCACTTGTTATATTTTATTTGTCCGTTAAGTGAATTTGAATATTGACTTGGGAATAACGCCGGCATAATCGATGAAGTTGAGCAAAATGCATCATCAAGGGTAACAAACTTTACAAATGACGTGCTCCAGATAATCAGTTCCTCGCAGAGCCGGCTCATATTTGCCATCATGATGGAAAGGTCGGCAAGGGTCTCCAGCGCAAAATCCCGGGTAGCCACCGCATCCATCGTGTTTGTCACCAGCCCGTCAAAACCCAGCAGACTGGCGGTATATTCACGGTTAATGGGGTAACCGGTAGATGCGAAGGCAGCTGCACCGAGAGGGGACTGGTTCACCCGCACGTAGGTGTCCTTAAGCCGGTCGAAATCGCGGGAAAATGCCTGTTCATAAGCAAGGAGATGGTGTGCAAGCGTGGTAGGCTGTGCGTGCTGCATATGGGTAAAACCGGGCATAGCTGTTTCGATATGCTGTTCAGCGAGAGTAACAAGTACTTCACGTACTTTGAGAAGTGCTGACATCTGTTTGAGCATGTCTTCCCGCAGCTTGATCCGGATGCATGTCGCGACTTCGTCGTTACGTGATCGTCCCATATGCATACGCCCGCCAACGTCCATTCCTACTGATTCGATAAGGAGTGATTCTATTCCTGCATGGACGTCTTCAAAACGCTCGTCAAATACCTCTTCGGGGATCCCCTCATCAAAGAGCACAAGCAGCGCTGAAAGGAGCTGCTTGGCGATGTCACGGTCAATGATCTTCTGTTTTTCCAGCATCAGCACATGAGCAAGATCCACAAGAATATCTGCGTCAGCAATACAGCGGTCTGAACGCATCGATGAGAGAAAGTGCATCATCTCACCTGTCCTCTCACCGGAAAGGCGCCCCAACCTTACAACATCTGTTCGCATCCGTTCACCCTTTCGCTTTTTTATTCGTTTATCTATTGGTCGTACATTGATTAAATCCACGCCTTTCGCGCAGCGAGTTCGATCGCCCGCTGCACGGATTCGCGGGGGATGATGGTTGCGACCGGTATGCGGACGAGTTGCTCAATTACACTTGAGAGGATAGGAGCACACACGATTGCAACAGCACCCTCGCGCTCAGCCCTGACAGCGCCTACAATTGCATCTTCCATTGTATGGACCGGATATTCCCGGACCCTTACGCGTTGTGCATCCACCTCAGCAGTCCGCTCTTCAATCGTATCAAGGACCGACCGTGCAACGATAAGACCGATAAACTCCCCTTCGGTTGTACGATAGAGCTGGCGCAGGGAGCGGATTATTGCGCGTAGCGTGGAGAGGTTGGGTGAGCGTTTACCGTGCATAATCTTGTATAAGGAACTCTGTGCAATCCCGCTTTTTTCCGATAACTCCCTGACACTTATACGGAGGTCGTGGCGGAGGAGGTCGTTAAGTGCTCCTACAAATTCCTCATCTGAGGAAAGTGCGGCGCGCGTGAGCCGGTCGATTGGATCCATTTGTATCATATAATAGATACAATAAGGCTAATTCCTGAAAAATATTTCCTCTATTGTCCTTATATGATGTAAAAAAAAAGATTGGAAAATAATTTAATAAAACTTTCATTATGGACATTTCTTCTTCGAAATTTACCTGAATGTATAATCTACATGCAAAAAACAGGACAAAAATAGAGAAAAAATGTCCATATAGCGCACTATTTATTATTGCCAGAACAATCTTCCCACTATGAAGACGATGAAAATTCCGGCAATCGCTCTCATCGCCATTGCCCTCTTACTGCTCACCGCCGGTTGCACGCAGCCCGCCACGAATACTACTGTCCCAATCAAGGAGATTCGTATAGGGTACCAGCCCAGCACTCACCAGATGGCTGAAATCACCGCCATGGCGAAGGGCTGGTGGCAGCAGGATCTTGCACCTTTTGGTGTCGTGAATGTTACGGATAAGGTCTTCCCGAGTGGCCCGCCCGAGATGCAGGCCATGCTTGCCGGCGAACTCGATGTTGCCTATGTCGGGGCGGCCCCGGTCATGAGCGCGCTCACCACCGGCCTTGATGCCAAGATCGTTGCCGGGGTTAACACACAGGGCTCCGACCTCGTGGTCAGGAACGATCTCGACTATACAGGCCCGCAGAGCCTGAGCGGGATGACTATTGCCACCTTCCCGCCCGGCAGCATCCAGGACACGGTCCTGCGGGACTGGCTCCAGAAGAACAACCTCACCCCGGACAAGGATGTATTCATCAAGGGCATGACCCCGGGCGATGCCGTCACGGCCATCCTTGCCGGTAAAGTCGACGGCGTCTTCCTGCCGACCCCTTCACCGAGCACGGTCGTGAACCAGGGCAAGGGGAAAGTTGTTGTCCAGTCCGGCGAGATGTACCCCAACCACACCTGCTGCGTGCTTGTTGTCAGCGGTAAGCTGATCCGCGAGCACCCGGAGATTGTCCGGCAGATCATCAGGACCAATGACAAGGCAGTTGCCTGGAACCTAGAGAACCTCGATGAAGCTGCCCAGATATACTCAACCAAGACCGGGGCCAGCCTGGCAGACGTCAAGACGTCGCTGGCAGAGTGGGACGGCAGCTGGGCTTCAGACCCGAATGTTATTGTCGAACCTGTCCTCGACTACGCGAAGATCCAGTACGAGCTCGGGTTCATCAAGAAGCCCCTGACCAAAGACGAGATCTTCGACCTGACCTTCTACCAGAAGGGCTGATCAGGCCTAAAACCAACCTTTTTTCCTTCCGGGTTCTTAGTACTAGCAAAGGACCGGGTATTTATCGGCAGGTTAACCATGGGACGGGATAATCAGAAAAACGAGAAGAACCGGTGGCTCGGTCTCCTTGCGATCCTCATCGCACTGGCAGTCTGGCAGTTTGTTGCGGCCGTCATCATCCATTACCCATTCATTCTCCCCGCCCCCACCGATGTCTTTGCGGCGTTTGTCAGCCTGGTGCACCAGGGGACGCTCTTCCTTGACCTCAAGGCGAGTCTGGTCCACTTCGCCATCGGGCTTGGCATGGCGCTCCTTGTCGGCATCCCGATCGGGATCCTTATGGGCTGGAACCGGCGCTTCGATGCCTTCCTCGACCCGCTCATCGAGCTCCTCCGCCCGATCCCGCCCCTTGCCTGGATCCCGTTTGCGATCATCTGGTTCGGGCTGACGGCTTCGGCTGCCGGGTTCATCATCTTTGCCGGTGCGGTCTTTCCCATTATTATCAATACCTACAGCGGGTTCCGGGGCGTCCCCCGGATCTTTGTCGAAGCCGCAAAGATGCTCGGCTGCACGAAAAGCCGGGATCTCATCCGGTATATCGCGTTCCCGGCAGCCCTTCCCTCAGTTGCTGCCGGGATACGGATCGCGACCGGCGTCGGATGGATGTGCCTTGTTGCGGCCGAGCTTTTCGGTGTCTCGAATTACGGTCTTGGCCAGAAGCTCTGGTTTTTCTATTCCCTCCACCAGATGGACAGTGTTGTTGTCTACATGATCATCCTCGGTCTGATTGGACTTGCCTTTGACATGGTCTTCCGGTACTACATCGACCGATACTTCCTGAAGTGGAGGACCGGGGAGGTGGCGTAACATGGGCAAGCTCGAAATCCGGAACCTGACCCGTTCCTTTACCCGTGAGGATGGATCGGAGATGATTGTGCTCGATAACCTCGACCTCGCAGTTTCAGATAAAGAGTTTGTGTGTATATTAGGATCTTCGGGATGCGGGAAGACCACCCTGCTGCGTCTTATTGCAGGACTTGACCAGGAAAGGGAAGGGCAGATCGTCCTTGATGGTGAAGAGATGCAGGGCCCCAGTCCAAAAGTCGGGTTTGTCTTCCAGGAGTACTCCCTGTTCCCGTGGCGTAGCGTTATTGACAATATCGCGTTTGGTCTGGAGATGAACGGAATCGGGCGGGAGGAACGGTATCTCATCGCTGACCGGTATCTTGATCTGGTCGGCCTTAAACAGTTCAAAAACAGTTACCCATCGGAGCTTTCGGGTGGTATGCGGCAGCGGGTAGCAGTGGCCAGGGCGCTTGCGCTTGAACCGGTGCTCCTGCTCATGGACGAACCGTTTGGCGCTCTTGATGCCCAGACTAGGAATATGCTCCAGAAGGAACTGCTCGAAATCTGGGAAAAGACCAAAAAGACCATTATATTCATCACCCACAGTGTTGATGAAGCAGTATACCTTGCCGACCGGATTATTGTTCTTACCCCCAGGCCGGGCCGTATCTGTCAGATTTTTCCTATCGAACTCAAACGTCCTCGTGATCGTACCAGTGTGGAGTTTGCGCAGGTCCGGCGCAGTGTACTCGATCTTATGGGCCAGCACTGTATAATCCAGTAAGGTTTAATAGGCCATATCTCCATTTTATAAAAGCAGTTTGTGAAGCGTACCGGCATGCTTATCTGATAATTTCTTGATAGTTATGCCCGCTTTTAACAATATTTCACAGGAGTAGGACGCGATGGTTAGAAAACCGGCAAAGATGTACAGGAACA